>NZ_BROD01000001.1:4030000-4330000 GCF_024345225.1 Clostridium sp. TW13 | reverse complement strand
AAATCATTGGAGACTACTATTACACTTTTCAAATTCATCTTATCTAATATTTGCTTTGAATTTTTAATATTCTCATTTGTATTCCTTGATTTGTCTTCTAATATTATTGAACTTTCAGGAATACCTTCTTGAAGCAATATTCTCTTCATGCCTTCTGCTTCAGAAATAGTTTCCCCCGGTCCCTGACCTCCTGAAACAATTATATACTTTCCTTTATTTTGCTTATATAATTGAGCAGCCTTTAATGTTCTCTCCCTCAAAAATGCACTAGGGATTTCTCCATGAAGTTGACAACCTAAAACTATTATGGCATCACTAGTTTTAGCCTCAGTCATAACTGGTATCCACCATATATACCCTTGAAACATAAGACAAATTAATAAAATAACAGTTAATGATACTCTCACTTTTTTCTTTTTCAAAATATTCCTCTTCATTGCTCCTCCTCCACTCCCCTTATTTATATTATACTAGGCAAAATGTTTGCAATTATCATTTTAATAAATATTTTATTTTTTCTTAATAATTCAAATTATTAATTACTTGCTATTGACTTGTACAAAATATACATATATACTTAATATATGTTAAATTTAAGAAAGCGAGGTAGAATTATGATTAATTTAGTATTTAGACAACTGATTGCTAATAAGAACAGAATATCAAATAATTATAGCCCTACCTCTAATTTGAAATCAAATTAGTTTATTTGATTTCAAGCTTTTACGTGGATAAAAAGCATCGGGGCTATCCCGATGCTTTTTTGCATATGCATTTGTAAGAAGGAGCATGGGTTTTCTATGCTCCTTTTTTGCTTTTATTTCATAAGTTTCTTAAGGAGGCATGCATATCTATCTATTAACAAATTATTACTCAACAAGGGGGATATTTATGGAATTATTTCAAAAGTACATTAAAAAGTACACTTTATCATTTGTAGTGCCAATACTAGCTATGATCCTTTGTATTATCGCTGATAACTTATCACCTTATATTCAAAAGATACTAGTTGATAAAGCATTTAAAGATGGTAACACTAAACTATTATTTACCTTATTAACTATACTTTTTGTGGTTGCAATAACTAGAAGTATAGCAGCTTATGTGAAGGAGTATTTGTTTGACATAGTGTCACTAAAAATATCTCGTTCTATACGACAGGACTTATTTAAGAAAATTCAAAGTTTTGAATTCTCATATTTTGACGGCATGAATACTGGGGAACTTATGTCTAGAATGAGTGAAGATACAGATATAATCTGGCAAACTATTTCCTTTGGACTTAGACTTTTTGTTGAAAGTATTCTTTGCTTTGGATTAAGCTTAACCATGATGCTATTTTTGGATTGGCAACTTGGATTAGCTTGTTTGGTAGCTCTTCTTCCTATAGGATTTTTAAATTTAAGATTTCATAAGAAGTTATCAACAAACTATGATGCAATTAGTGACCAAACAGCTCAAATAAATTCAACCGCTCAACAAAACATTTCAGGTGTTAGATTGGTAAAATCCTTTGCTAGAGAAAAGCATGAGATTTTAAAATTCTTAAACATCAATAATGTTTATTATGATTTAAATGTGAAACTTTCAAAAGTAACAAGTACCTATCTTCCACTTATGGATTTCCTAACAAACATCTCATTAGTGGTAATGATAGTATTTGGTGGTTACCTTGCAATTAAAGGACAAATCACTCTTGGTACCTTACTTGCATTCAGTAGCTATGTTTTAACACTAGTTAACTGCTCAAGAATGGTTGGAAACGTAACTTCACTATTAGCTCAAAATAAAGCTTCTAGCGAAAAGATTTTTACCATTTTAAACAAAGAACCAGAAATTTTATCAGAGTCTAATTCTTATAGCCCTGATGAAATTAAAGGAGATATAGAATTTAGAAATGTTAGTTTAAAATACAATACAGAAGAGGACGCTGTATTAAAAAATATAAACTTAAATATTCCTGCTGGAAGCACCGTTGCTATCATGGGAACTACAGGTGCTGGTAAGTCTTCTTTATTAAGTTTGATTGGCAGATACTATGATCCTTGTGAAGGAGAGATTCTTATCGATGGCGTTAACGTTAAGAATTGGGACTTAAATCTACTAAGAAGCAAGATGTCTATAGTATTCCAAGACACCTTCTTATTCTCTGATACTATTGAAAACAATATAAAATTTTCTAATGGTGATCTTTCAAAAGAAGATTTAATAACTGTAAGCGAAAAAGCTTGTGCTTATAACTTCATTAATTCTTTTGAAGATGGTTTTGATACCCTAATTGGAGAAAGAGGATTAGGTCTTTCTGGTGGACAGAAACAAAGATTATCAATAGCAAGAGCTCTTGCTAGAAATGGTAAAATCCTAATTCTAGACGATGCTACTTCTGCTTTGGATATGGAAACTGAATTTACTCTTCTTAAAAATTTAAATCAAAATTACGATGTCCATCCTACTACCTTCATAATAGGTCATAGAATTTCAGCAGTTAAAAATGCAGATATTATTCTATTTATGGAAAATGGACATGTAGTTGAATACGGTAATCATGATGAGTTACTTGCAAAAAAAGGCTACTATTATGATATCTACTGTGATCAATTTAAAGATTTCGATATGTTAGAAAGTGAGGTTGGATAAAATGGCTGTAAACAGTATTGATAAAGATGAAGTTATATCAAAACAATCTAAACTGACAGTTATACGAAGAATACTGTCGTACCTCAAGCCTTACAAACTTAAAGTTAGTGTTATAATACTTTTCATGCTAATTGTAATGGCTTGCTCAATATTAATCCCTTATTTGCTAGAAGTTGCAATTGACACCTATGTGGCCAATAAAGATCTTGCCGGCTTAGGTAAGATGGGTATATTGCTTCTTTCTGTTAGCTTTATTGCTATGATATTATCTAAGTTTAGATTATTATGGATGAACGAACTTGCAAATAAAGTGTTAGTAAATATACGTCATGAGCTATATTCTCATATACAAACTCTTTCTTTCAATTTCTTCGACAGTAGACCTGTTGGAAAGATACTAGCAAGAGTTGTTGGTGACGTTAACTCTTTACAAAATCTATTAAACACATGTATAACAAATACAATACCTGATTTATTTACTCTTATATTGGTTGTAATAATGATGTTTTCACTAAATCCTAAGCTAGCGTTAAGTTGTTTAGCCTTTATACCAATATTGATGATTTCTATGTTCTTTATAGAAATCAAATCTACTAAGCTTTGGAGCGCTTTTAGACAAAAACGTTCAAACTTAATAGCTTTTTCACATGAGTCTTTCTCTGGAATAAAAGTTACAGAAGGTTTCAACAAAGAAAAACTTAAGGAAGAAGGATTTGATTTTCATGTAAATGAACATTACAATGGCTTCGTAACAGCAGTTAAAATTCAAGACTTTTTCTGGCCTGTTATTGATATATCTCACGGGCTTGGAACTGTACTAGTTCTTTTGGTTGGTTATTATCTAACAAGAAGTGGAGAAATTTCTACTGGTGTGTTAATAGCTTTTACTATGTATTTAGGAATGCTTTGGAGACCTATCACAAATCTTGCCAACTTCTATACTACACTTATATCTAACTTCTCTGCAGCTGAAAGAATTTTCGATATCTTAGATATGGAACCTACTATTGAGAATGTAGAAAATGCTGAAGTTATGCCTAAGATAAAGGGAGATATAGAATTTGAGGATGTTACCTTCTTCTATGATGGAAACTCTAAAGCTCTTGATGATGTAAGTTTCACAATTAAAGCTGGAGAAAAGGTAGCACTTGTTGGAGAAACAGGTGCTGGTAAAACCACTATTACTTCTTTAATAAGTAGGTTCTATGATCCTCAAATTGGTAGAGTTCTAATTGATGGACATGATATAAAGAATGTAGACCTAGAGAGTCTTCGAAGCCAAATGGGTATAATGCTTCAAGACACCTTCTTATTCTCTTGCTCAGTCAAAGAAAATATCCGTTATGGAAACCTTAATGCAACTGATGAAGATATAATAAGAGCTGCAAAGGCAGTTAATGCTCATGACTTTATCATGCAACTTGAAGATGGATATGATACTAATGTTAACGAGAGAGGTTCAAGACTAAGCTTAGGCCAAAGACAACTTATCTCTTTTGCCAGAGCGTTACTTGCAAATCCTAGAATATTAATATTAGATGAAGCAACCTCTAATATAGATACCTATACTGAGAGACTTGTTCAAAAAGGAATCCAAAAACTACTTCTTGGCAGAACCTCTTTAGTTATTGCTCACAGATTGTCAACAATAAGAGATTGCGATAAAATCATGGTTGTTTCTCACGGCTGTATAACCGAATGTGGTACACACGAAGAACTTCTAAAATTAAAAGGTACTTACTATAGTTTATATATCGCTCAGTACAGCTTCTTAAGTGAAGGAGCATAACAACAATAAGTTAATGCATAACCCGAAAAAAATATCATAAATTAAAGATAGCCTAAAGTTAAATATATTTTGTTTTATACTTAACTATTATGGCTATCTTTTTATTTATATTTCTGGATAAAACGTACACTATTTTACGAATAACATACATTATTCGTAAAATTAACTTGTTAAATTGCCCCTTTCTTTTATAATATATGTTATAGGGGGTTAATCATGGCAGTTACAATTAATGATATAGCAAAAGAAGCAGGCGTATCGCTTGCAACAGTTTCTAGAGTTCTTAATGACTCTGGTTATGTAAAAGATGAGACTAAAAAGCGTATTCTAGGTGTGATAGAAAAGCATAACTATTCTCCTAGTGCTATTGCTAGAAGCTTATCTAAAAATATAACTAATACAATAGGCGTAATTCTTCCGGACATAACAAATCCATTCTATGGAGAAATCATTAGAGGCATAAGCGAAATTGCTGATAAAAATAATCTTAATATTTTGTTATGCGATTCAAATGAAAGTGCTGAAAAAGAATTAAAAGCCATTAAAGCTTTAAAAGATCAAAGAATACGTGGATTATTGCTTACTCCAACATCAGTAGATAATGATTTAAACAGCGACTACTCTAAAGCAATATATAATTCAAATATTCCTACTGTTCTTGTAGATGGATATTTAAGATATTCTAATTTTAATTCAGTATTAGTTGATAATCTTAAAGGCGCTTTCGATGCTACCGAAGCCCTAATTAATGCTGGGCACAGAGAAATTGGAATATTAACTGGTAGAATGACATCAGTTCATTCTAAGGACAGATTCAAAGGATACCAAAAGGCACTTATGTTAAATAATATCCCTATTAATGAAGATTACATATTTTATGGAGATTATACTTTTAACAGTGGTTATATGCAAGCCAAAGAATTCTTGAAATTGAATCCTAGACCTTCTTCAATATTTATATGTAGCAACCAAATGACCTTAGGTGCATTAAAAGCTTTTAAAGAAGATGGGTTAGATATTCCTCGAGACTTATCCATAATAACTTTTGATAAAATAGAAATCCTTAGTGCTTTAGGCTTAAATATCAGTTGTGTTAACGGTGATAGTTGTGAGATTGGCAAATTAGGAATGCAGATACTTATAGATGAACTAAATAATTCTGATGGATGCAAGCAGAGAAATGTAACCTTAACACCTGAACTAATGTTATTAGGTTCAGAAAAGAAATTTTAACGAAACGTAACTCTAAGTTACGTTTATTTTTAAATAAGGAAGCGCTTTCACTTGCCAATTATTAATTTCTTTGAAATAATATATACATATATTATATATACTAAATATACACATACTCAATAATTTAATGAGGTGATTTTTATGATAAAGAGAGTTATATTTATAGTACTTGATAGCGTTGGTATTGGGGCTCTACCTGATGCTGATAAATATGGTGATGTTGGTGCCAATACCATGGGTCATGTCGCTAAATTTAATGGAGGATTAAAGTTGCCTAATATGGAAGCGTTAGGCTTAGGTAATATTGATAATATCGAAAATCTTAATTCTGTTAAAAACCCAATAGGCGTATTTGGTAGATTACATGAAGCTTCAAACGGGAAAGATACAGTAACTGGCCATTGGGAAATGGTTGGAGTAAAATCCGAAGTCGCATTTCCTACATATCCAAACGGATTCCCAGATGAATTAATAAAAATGTTCGAAGAAAAAACAGGCAGAAAAGTAATCGGAAATAAACCTGCTTCTGGTACTGCTATCCTTGATGAACTTGGTGAAGAACACATGAAGACAGGAGCATTAATAGTTTATACATCTGCAGATAGTGTTTTCCAAATTGCTGCTCACGAAGAAATAGTTCCTCTAGAAGACTTATACAAGTATTGTGAGATTGCTCGTGAAATGCTTACAGGAGAATATTCTGTAGCTAGAGTTATTGCAAGACCTTTCTTAGGAACTCCAGCAAACTTTACAAGAACTCCTAACAGAAGAGATTATGCTCTACTTCCTCCACACAAAACAGCTTTAGATATATTAAAAGATAAAGGCGTAAGAGTTATGGCTGTTGGTAAGATTGAAGATATTTTCTCTGGAATGGGGATAACTGATGCTGTTCATACAAAAGATAACATGGATGGTGTAGATAAAACTCTAGATTACATGAGAAATAGTGATTCTGGACTTATCTTTACAAACCTTGTAGACTTCGATATGAAGTGGGGTCATAGAAATGATGCCAAAGCTTATGGTGAAGGTCTTGAAGCTTTTGACTTAAGATTAAAAGAAATTATGGATACTATGACTGATGAAGATGTGCTTTTCATCACTGCTGATCATGGTTGTGATCCAACCTTCCCTGGTACTGATCACACTAGAGAATATGTTCCTTTCCTAGCTTATGGCAAACAATTAAAATCTGGTCATAACCTAGGAACTAAAGCTGGTTTCTATACTATAGGTCAGACTATACTTGATATCTTTAATGCAGATAAACTTGAAAATGGTGAAAGTATATTAACAGAACTATTAAAATAATAAATACAATCTTTTGAGGTGAAATTATGGATTTATCAACGAAATTACAAAACTCTGCTGAGTTTATATTAACTAAAACAAAATTCAAACCTGAAATTGGGCTTATCTTAGGATCTGGTTTAGGTGCTATTGCTGATCAAATTGAAAATGCTGAATATTATAATTACAGCGAAATTCCTAACTTTCCCGTATCTACAGTAGAAGGCCATGCTGGAAAACTTGTTATAGGTAACTTCCAAGGAAAACAAGTTGTTGCTATGCAAGGTAGATTCCACTTCTATGAAGGTTATGAAATGAACGATGTTACCTTCCCTGTTAGAGTAATGAAACTTTTAGGTGTAAAAACTCTAATAGTTACAAATGCTGCTGGTGCTGTTAATGCAGAATTTAATCCAGGAGACTTAATGCTTATTTCTGATCATATAAACTTATCAGGAAGAAATCCATTAATGGGTAAAAATCTTGATGAATTTGGACCTCGTTTCCCAGATATGTCAAACGCTTATGACAAAGACCTTAGAAACAAGGTTAAAGAAATTGCTAAGAGCATTAATGTAACATTACAAGAAGGTGTATACGCTATGTTCAGCGGTCCAACATATGAAACTCCTGCTGAAGTTAGAATGGCAAGAATTCTAGGTGGAGATGCTGTTGGTATGTCTACAGTACCTGAAGTAGTTGTTGCAAACCACTGTGGTTTAAAGGTTATAGGTGTCTCTTGCATGACTAACATGGCTGCAGGAATCCTTGATCAACCTTTATGTCATGAAGAAGTAATGGAAACTTCAAATAAGGTAAAAGAAACTTTCATAAATTTAATGACTAATATAATTAAAAATATATAATCTAAAACAGACGATGTAATTCACTTAATTACATCGTCTGTTCTTGCTATATAAGTATATATTCTTTAATTTGCTTTTTGCATAATAGGTTTTAAAAGACGATATCCTACATATACAATTGATGCCACAATTCCTACGGATGCTAGTATTAATAAAAGTGCTTCAAAATAACTAATACTCATTATAATCAACCTCCTTAAATAAACTTATTATTCCACAAAAATATTCAAATGTAAATATATTTTTATTAAGGATAAAAATTGAAAAACACTACAGCACAATCATCTCTTTAGTATAGTTATTTAAAACTTCACAACCATCCTCTGTTACCATTACTAAATCTTCTATTCTAACTCCAAGATTTCCTGATAGATAAACTCCTGGTTCTATTGAGAATATCATTCCTGGTTCTACCTTTGCTTTATTCACAGCACTTACATCACCAAAATCATGTACCTCTATTCCTATACTATGTCCTGTTCTATGTGTAAAGTATTTTCCGTAACCAGCCTTTTCAATAACATCTCTAGCAGCCTTATCTATATCACAAAATCTTACACCAGGTTTTACAGCAGCTATACCTGCTCTGTTTGCTTCTAATACTGTGTTATAAACCTTCTTTCCCTCTTCAGTAGGTTCACCTAAGAAAACTGTTCTTGTCATATCTGAGCAATAATTTTCATTTCTACAGCCCATATCTATAATAACTGTATCTCCTGCTTTAGGAAGAGAAGCATCTGAATCATGATGTGGATCTGCTCCATTGGCTCCATATCCTACAATTGGTGCAAAGGAATTACCTTGAGTGTTCATCTCTTCAAAGCTTTCACCAATCTCTCTGCAAACTTGTTTCTCAGTTTTATTCATAGATAAATTCTTTATTACTTTATCTATTGCCTCATCATTTAACTTGGAAGCTTTTCTCATAAGCTCTTTTTCCTGTTCATCTTTTCTCATTCTTATTGTATCAACTATCTTAGAACCATTTGCATAACCATTAGCTCCATTTCTCTCCATTAAACTTATAAGAAAGTGAGCTGGCCAATTTTTATCAACTCCAAGTTTTTTATCCTTATGAACTACTTTTAATAAATCGTCTATTGGATTCTTAGTATCATTATGCCAAAGAATTTCAACTCCTAAATCTTCATGTATAGGGAATAATTCATTCACTAAAAGTTTACTTGCTCCATTTATATTAATATAAAGAGCAAGCATTCTTTCACCTGGTTCAATCCATTTTCCTGTAAGATAGAATATTGATGCTGGGGATGACACTAGCATTTGTTCTAAACCTTGATTTTTCATTTCATCTATTAATCTATTCACTCTTCCTTTATTCATTAGTCAATCACTCCTTTAATTTATAAAACAATCCATACTACTAATTGCATTTTCTTATAAATCATTATAACTCAATATTAGACATCTGAAAATAAATAACAATTCCAAATACACCAGTATATAAAACTATGTACTTTCAAATGCCTTAACAAAACGTTTAATGATAAAATCATAGGAATAAAAATTTCTTAATTTGGTCAACCTGAAGTTATATTTATATGTACAAGTTTAGTGTTATAATATTTAAATAAACATATAATTATAATAAAATAATTAAAATATAATTTGGGAGGTTGATTTTATGAAACTTGCTGTAATTTCAGATATACATAGTAATCTTTATGCATTGATGAAAGTATTAGATGATATAGATTCTGAAGATGTTACATCTATAATTTGTCTTGGAGACTTAGTTGGATATGGGTGCCATCCTAACGAAGTTATTTCTTTAATTAAACGACGTAACATTCTCTCATTAAAAGGAAATTATGATGCCTCTGTTATTGATAATTCTTATACCTATATCAGAAATACAGAAACAAATTCCTTCTCTTTGCCATGGACATTTGATGAACTAAGAGCTTCAAATAAATTTTTCTTATCTTCACTTCCTACATCTATGACATTAGACTTCGGAAATAGAAAAATCAAATTAGTTCACGGCAGCCCTGATAAGATTAATGAATATTTAACTGAGGACTATGAGAACTTAGATGCTATAATGAATAATCTATCAGAGGATGTGTTGATATGTGCTCATACTCATATGCCTTATATTAAAAATTTCAATAATAAATTGCTAATTAATGCCGGAAGTGTGGGCAAGCCTAAAAATGGTTCTCCTAACGCAACTTATGCCATTCTGGAGATATATGACAATATGCCTATAAAAGCCAAAATAAAATCAGTAGAATATGACTACAATAAAATAATAAAAGATATGCAATTAAATAAATTTCCTAGTAGGTTAATCAACTCTTACGAGAGTGGTATTGAATAAAGCAAAACTTATTTGAGGACGTGATAAAATGAAGTATATTAAAAACTTAATATTTTCTCTCTTTTGTATACTAGTATTTTGCATGTCCTCATTAATCATCAATTTAGTTTATAAATATTCAATTTATACAAATCATTGCAATATGGTTGATACTATGCCTTATTATGATGATTTAATTTTTTTAAAGAATGTTCTTCCTAAGAAACATCCAGATTTATTTTTTAAGATTTCACAAGAAAGTTATTATGGCAAGATTAACAACTTATTCGATAACCAAAATAAATACACTGTTGATAAGATGAGATTAGAAATTATGAAGCTCATAGCCTCTATAGGAGATGGGCATACTGAAACCTATGTAAAAACCAATAGATACTTTCCAATATCATTTTACTGGTTTGATAATAATTCTCTACGTATAACAGGCTGTATTAAAAAATACAAAAGATTATTAGGATATAGAGTCATAAAAATAAATAATGTTCCTTTGTCTTCAATCGTAAATACACTTAATTCAATATGTCCAAATGAAAGCAGTGCTTGGCAAAAGCATAAACTTTTAATCAATCTTGAAAACTATGAACTTTTAAAAGTCTTAAATATAATTCCTTCTGGTTATTTAGATTTAGAATTAGAAGATTTATCTGGCAAAAAACTAAATGCAAAGATTTTTCCATTCACACAAGAAAAGTTTCAAGAATCAACCTTCATAGATTTGCAAAGAACTAAACAAACTATTCCTCAAAGACCTGTCAACAGTAACGAGAATTATTGGTATACTACCGATACTGCTTCAAAAATATTCTATTTTAAATATCATTCCTGCCTTGATAGAAATACAGCATTAATTATAGGTGAGGATACTTCTAGTTACGATGCTAACTTAAATTCTTTCTTTGATAAACTTGTCAAAGATTTTGATAACTCTTCTGCCGAAAAATTTATTATAGATGTAAGAGGAAATTTAGGTGGAAATCCTAAATTAATTAAATTCCTGATAAAAAAATTATCTATTGATAGTAAATTTAATAACTTTCAAAAATCCAAAAATAGAATTTTTGTTTTTACAGATAATTCAACCTTTTCAGCAGGTGCATTTGCTGCCTTGAACTTTAAACAAAGTTTTTCTAATGTTAAAATTATAGGAGAACCTACTGGGGGAGTTCAAAAAGTTTTTGCAAATCCTAGAACAAAACTATTAAGCTGTTCAAATTTATTTCTGACTTACTCCACTAAGGTATATTCTGATGGATCAAGTGAAAGGACTTCTATAAATCCTGACATTAATCCTCAAACTTCACTTAGAGATGAATTTTTTAGAGTTGATTCTGATTATGAAACTGTCAAAATGTTAAAAATACGTTGATTTTTGTTTTTTAACCCATTGCAAATTTAGTATTTATAGGTTAAAATTTTACTTGATAATGTAATTATATTTTAGTGTTATTATAGCCTTTGGGCAATTTAGGTGATACTACAGAATTTATACCTTTCGTCCCAGTGTGGATGTTAGGTTTTTTGTTTTAATTTCATAAATTCATTACAAATACAAATTAAGGAGAAGTATAAAAATGAATAAATCAATTTTTATCAAAACACTTTATAGAAACGAGCAAGATTACTTAAATAAAGAAGTACAAATTTCAGGCTGGATAAGAACATTAAGAGCCTCTAATGCTTTTGGCTTCATTGAAGTTAATGATGGTACTTTCTTTAAAAACATTCAAGTGGTTTTTGAGCAAAACCTTGAAAACTTCAAAGAAATATCTAAACTTCCAATAAGCTCATCAATAACTGTTGTAGGAAAACTTGTAGCTACTCCTGAAGCAAAACAACCTTTCGAAATTCAAGCAAAACAAATTATATTAGAAGGTATGTCAGATTCAGATTTTCCACTACAAAAGAAAAGACATACATTTGAATATTTAAGAACGATATCTCATTTAAGACCAAGAAGTAATGCATTCTCTGCAGTATTTAGAGTTCGTTCAGTAGCTGCGTATGCTATACATAAGTTCTTCCAAGAAAGAAACTTTGTTTATGTAAATACACCATTAATAACAGGTTCAGATACTGAAGGTGCTGGCGAAATGTTCAGAGTAACAACTTTAGACATGACAAATCCTCCAAAAACTGAAAATGGAAATATAGATTACAGTCAAGATTTCTTTGGTAAAGAATCTAATTTAACAGTTTCAGGCCAATTGAATGGTGAAGCTTTTGCTTTGGCTTTTAGAAATATTTACACATTTGGACCTACTTTCAGAGCTGAAAATTCAAATACCACAAGACATGCTGCTGAATTCTGGATGGTTGAACCAGAACTTGCTTTTGCAGATTTATCAGATTATATGGATTGTGCAGAAGATATGCTTAAATATGTAATTCAATATGTTATGGATGAATGTCCAGAAGAAATGGAATTCTTCAATAGCTTCATAGATAAGGGATTATTAGAAAGATTAAATCATGTTGTAAACTCAGAATTTAAGAGAATCAGCTACACTGAAGCAGTAGAATTACTACAAAAATGTGATAAACCATTTGAATATAAAGTTGAATGGGGTGCCGATTTACAAACAGAACATGAAAGATATTTAACAGAAGAAATCTTTAAAAAGCCTGTTTTTGTAACTGATTATCCAAAGGATATAAAAGCATTCTACATGAGAATGAATGAAGATAATAAAACTGTTGCAGCTGCTGACTGTCTAGTACCTGGAATAGGAGAAATCATTGGTGGAAGTCAAAGAGAAGAAAGACTAGCTAACCTTGAAGCAAGAATAGCTGAACTTGGCTTAAAGAAGGAAGATTACTGGTGGTATCTTGAATTAAGAAAGTACGGAGAAACTAAACATGCAGGATATGGACTTGGTTTTGAAAGACTTATCATGTACATTACTGGAATGTCAAACATAAGAGACGTAATTCCGTTCCCAAGAACTACAGGATTATGTGACTTCTAAATCCTAAAAGGGGCAATATCTACTATAAGATGTTGTCCCTTTTTTTACTTATTTAGCATGATTTATTCTCTTAAATTACGTTTTCATCTGTTATTCTATTAATTCATGACTCATTTGGATATATCTTTATTGCAGGTTTTATTGGAGTTATATCAATTAAAGTTTCCATCCTAGTCATTTCAAATGTTTGTATCGCCTTAGATCTCCCAAATTCAATATTCTTAGCTACATTTTTAAATTCTGGGACAGATAAACTTCCTAACATTAAGATTATTAAAACTATTTTCTTCTTGCTACTCACTCTATCCCTCCCACTTTATTACTTATACCCCTATAATACCCGTATATTCTCAAATTGTAAAACTTTTTTTGTACTTTATTATTGTTTTATATATAATATACCTATGGAGGCGATTACTATGGAAAATTTTAACCTCATTACTCCAGGTGAAAAGATTAAAAACATTAGGAAAACCTATAATTTTAGACAGCATGAAATTTCAGGCAATGATATTACTAGAAATTTAATCTCCATGATTGAAAGAGGAGAATCTAATCTAACAAAGACTACAGCTACTATAATTGCTAATAATATTAATAATCTTTGCATGACAAAAAATATCAATTATTCTGTAACTCCAGAATATCTTCTAGAAAGTGTTGAAGATCAACTTAATTCAGTAATAAATAAATTCATTGATTGCACAAAAAGTGATCCATCAAAAATATATAGTGGAACTTATGATGATATACTTCTGAATATAGAAAAAAACATAAATATCTATTCTTCTGCAAAAGATAAATTCAATTTTTATATGTATTTAGGAAATGTTTTTGATGAAGCTAACAATCCTTCTAAATCTTATTTTTATTATCTTAGAGCTTATGAAAATAGTGGTACAAGTTCTCCTGATGAAATTTCATCAATATGTTCATTAATAGGTTATTCTTGTATTAGACTGCAAAACTATTCTGCTGCTATCAATTATAATAAAATAGCTTTATATGAGAATGAAAAACGAGATCTTGCTTCAATTTTTGCTATTAGATTTAATTCAATAATTGCATTAATTAGTCTTGAAAATTATGATGATGCATTGAATGAAATAACTTATGTTGAAGAAAATCTATCGAATATATTAAAATCCAACCCGCAAAAACACTTTTATTTTTGTTGTCTAAAATCTAATTGCTATAAAGGCATGAAAAAGTATGATCTTGCTAATACTTTAAACAAAAATATGTTAAAAAATAATTCTACTACTCCACTATGTAAAACAATACTATTCACTAACATTATTGAAATCTATATAGAAACAAAAGATATAAAAAACCTTAAAATTTATTTAAATAAGTTTTATAATTATTTAGAATCTATTAAGACGTTGGAATCAAACTCTCATCTTGCCTCTACTTATTATAGTATTGGATTAGGATATTTAACTATTAACGAAAGAGATATCGCAAGAACATTCTTTAATAAATCTTTACAATCTGCTAAAGAATTTAAAAATGAAAAGTATATCCTTCAATCTTTAAATCAGCTAGTTAATCTATCAGATGACTCCGAAAAGGTAATTGCTAGCATAACCAAACAATTTATGGATATGGTACAATTAAAGTTTATCCCTAAATATAATTATGTATTAATGAATATACTAAACTTATATTCTAAAAGAAATGATTGTACTAATATAAGTAAACTCATAAACTTTATTAACAGTATTGAAGCTTAATTTAAGCTAATTCTTGAGGAGTACGCCATGAAAAAAATCAAAACTAAAATTAATAATATCCTTATTATGACCTTAGTATTTTTCAGTTTTATAACTATACTAAGCTATGTAGGTGTAAATATATTCATTACATCTCCAGAAAAATCTTTTAAAAAGCTTGATAATTTAAGCATTGCTTATATAAAAAAAGGAAGTGGAAGTCCACTATTACTTGTTCACGATCTTAATAGTTCCTCAGCTGATTTTAATTCCGTCATTGGTGAACTTTCTAAAAGGTATACAGTAATAGCAATAGATTTACCTGGTTTTGGTGAATCCACTAAACCTGAGAATTTAGATTATTCAATTAATAATTTATCTTATACCTGTAATAAATTCATGAATTCTCTAGGATATAAACAGTATTCAGTAATTGGTCATGGTTTTGGTGCTAATATTTCTCTTGAATTAGCAACTTATGATAATGTAACTAGTTCACTGTTACTTGCACCTCATCAATTAACTAATACTACTACTTCAATACCTTCATCAATTGCAGATATAATTAAAAATAATTACTTTTATTCTCTATATAAATATAAGTTAAATTTCTTTAATTCTTCCAATATTGATTATAATATATTTGAAGAGAATTTGAAGGTTAACAACACTACTTCTACAGTTATCTTGAACAAGTTATATTTAGATAATAAATCCTATGATCCCGTAAAGAATGTTAAAAAAACAAAAGCAAAGCTTCTTATTATATATGGTACAGACAATAAATCAGATGTAACTACCTACAACTATAATCTGTTTACCCTTTATCCAAACTCTTCTTTTATTAAAATAAATAACTGTAAGCAAAATCCTCACATAGAGGCTAAATCCATATTTTTAAAGGAAGCATTCAGCTTTATCTAAAAACTGAATACTTCCTTTATTTTTTTTAAATGTCTTACATCTTATCTGGTGCTTCAATACCTAATAAATCTAATCCTAATTCAAGTACCTTTTGAACCAATGATATTAACGCAACCCATGAAGTTTTCTTATTTATATCTTCTTCAGCAACAATTTTTGTGCTACTGTAGAATCTACTAAATGTATTTGATAAATCATAAATGTACTCACATATCTTATGAGGAGCTTTATCTTTAAAACTTACATTTATATATTCGTTAAACTTAACCAATTGCAGCATAAGATCTCTTTCAGCATCACTATATGGTCCAGTAATTGAAATACCTTCTTTAGAACTTATCTCTACACACTTAGATAGTATAGATTTTATTCTAACTACAGTATATAAAATATATGGACCTGTGTTTCCTTCAAAAGAAGAGAATCTCTCTATATCAAAAATATAGTCTTTAGTTGCTTGATTTGATAAGTCACCATATTTAAGCGCAGCTGCACCTATCTTTCTAGCTGTTTCTTCTACTTGATCTTCAGAAACTGAATCACTTTGAACAACCTTTTCTCTTACAGCAGATTTAATTATTTCAATTAAATCCTGAAGTCTCATAACACCGCCCTCACGAGTCTTAAATGGCTTTCCATCCTTACCATTCATTGTCCCAAAACCTATAAAGTCTAGCTCTGTATTCTCTGGTAATATATTTGATTTCTTTGCACATCTAAACAACTGTTCAAAGTGTAGAGATTGCCTTTTATCTGCTAAATAGATTATTTCATTTGGAGAAAAATCTTGAGTTCTTTGGATTATAGTGGCTAAGTCTGTAGTTCCATATAATGAAGAACCATCAGATTTTAATACTAAGAATGGTGGCACTTCAAATTTATCATCTTCCTTAGATACATCAACCACTAATGCTCCTTCACTCTCGTAAGCATAGTTGTTGTCTTTAAGATACTTAACCATATCAGGAATATATGGTTGAGCATCACTTTCACCCTTCCATAAATCGAAATCTACATTTAAAGCTGCATAATTTCTCTTTAAGTCAGTAACAGAAACATTTAAAATATGCTTCCATAATGCTACATAACCTCTTCTTCCATTTTGAAGCTCTAGAGTTGCTTGCTTTGCTTCTTCCATTATGGCTTCATCACTCTTAGCTAACTTACTTGCATGAGGATAAATTTGTTCAAGAGCATCTATTGTAAATGGTGCTTCTTTAGGGTATTCTCCTGTAAAATTGTCATCAAAGTAAGGTAACTCTGGGTTACGTCTCTTTACCTCAGTTATTACCATACCCATTTGTAAGCCCCAATCTCCAAGATGAACATCACCAATAACATTGTGTCCTAAGAACTTAGCAGTTCTCTTTATACTCTCTCCTATTATTGCAGAACGTAAATGTCCTACATGCAGTGGTTTAGCAACATTAGCTCCACCATAATCTACAACTATGGTTTTAGGTGCTTCTTCTGTTGACCCTCCACATTTTTCATCTTCCTTCATGCTGTTGATATATTGAACTAAGAAACTATCCTTAACAGTAATGTTTATAAATCCAGGTCCTGCTATTGATAAGCTTTCAAATATATCTACAGACTTAAGGCTCTCTACAATTTCTGTAGCAATAGCAACTGGAGCCTTTTTATATTTCTTTGCAGCCGCTAAAGCACCATTACATTGAAACTGGCACAAATCCGGTCTGTTAGATACATTAACTTTTCCATATTCACTATCATAGCCATTTTCTTCAAACTTTTCAGATATTGTTTTAGTTATTTTGTTAATAAACATATCCATATCTTTTACCTCCATTTTTTAATAATAAAAAAACACCTGTCTCAAATATAAGAGACGGATGTTTCCGCGGTACCACTCAAATTAACTAACTTTTATATTAGTTCACTCAAAGTTATAACGTCACTACCGGCCTATCCTCACAAAAAATGCTTAGATTGCTTCTCCGAGGCTCTCTTCCTTATATTACATTCCTGCAAGACTTCCACTCTGTTCTTGCTCGCTGTAAGAACTTAAAATAAGTACTCTTCTCATCTTAGAATTTTACACTAATTATTCTTTAATCATATATAATTATCTTTTTTCTGTCAACATGTTTTCCATACATTTCACAGATGCATTTGCTTCACTTGGCATTTTTACTAAAGGCATCTTCAAAAAATAAATAAGCCCCTATGCTTCAAATTATATTTCATAACCTTCCTGTAGTACCACTTCACCTGTTCTCAAACTTTCAGGCACGTTAATTATGCGTTGATTTGTTGAACCTCTGAACTTTAACGCATCTTGCATTTTATCTATGTCAAATCTTCCATCAACCAATACATCTATATTTTGCAATAAATCCAACCATTCTTTCTTTGAATTTACATTGCTCATTATCTCTTCGAAAGTATATCCTGTATAACACCATATGTTTAAGCCTAATTCTTTAATTTTAGTTGCCATATATGCAAACTTATCAGCTTGCTCAAATGGATCTCCTCCACTAAAGGTTACACCTCTTACTATAGGATTATCTTTTAAGTCAGCAATCAATTCGTTTATATCCATGATTTCTCCACCTTTAAAATCATGACTATCTTGATTATGGCAACCCTTACAATTATGCTTACATCCTTGAGAAAAATATACTCTTCTCATCCCTGGACCATTTACTAAGCTCTCGTAGATTATCCCTGCTAATCTTATTTTCTTCATATTACGATACCTCCTTCTATCATCTATAGATTGTGAAAAGAGAAGAGCTACTTTTTTTAACTCTTCCCTTTTAATTAATTACTATTTATTATTTATAAGTATTTCTATGAGTTTCTGTATGCGTTTTTCTATCAGCTCTTTCTTCAGCTTTTCCAGGACCAAATCTTTCATCTAATGATAGATATCCTGTTACTCTTGAAACCCCTTGTATATTAGTACTTCCGCAATAAGTACATTTTGCTTCTGCATTATGAAGGTAAGTTCCGCATTCTCTGCAGTATCTTATATGGAAGTTGATACCTAGGTAACTTATGTTAGTATTCTTATACGCATATTGAAGAATATCCATTATAGCTTCACTATTAGGTACATCATCCACTTCTAAGTAAGTTATATGACCTGCATTACATAACTTATGGTAAGGAGCTTCAATGTCTATCTTTCTCTTTATTGATATTGAATAATATACTGGCACATGATATGAATTTGTATAATAATCCTTATCTGTTACTCCTTTTATTATGCCAAATACCTTTTTATCTTGTTTTATGAACTTTCCTGAAAGTCCTTCTGCTGGAGTCGCATAACATGACCAGTTCAATTGAGTTTCATCTGTTATCTTATCTGTATATTCTCTAATATAAGTTATGATCTTTAATCCTAATTCCCTTGCAGTATCATCTTCTCCATGATGTTTTCCTGTTAGGGCAATTAAAGTTTCTGCCAGACCTATAAATCCTATTCCCCAAGTTCCTTGCTTTAAGATAGGTTCTATAGAATCATCTGGGCTTAACCCCTCAGAGCCTTTCATAAGTCCTTGACCAGCAACAAATGGTAAATCCTTTACTCTAAGCTGCTTTAATACAGAGTATCTATGTAACAGAGATTCTTTTGCTAAATCTAATCTTTCCTGCAATAAACTGAAGAACTTATTTATATCACCTTTAGCTAATATACCTATTCTAGGCAAGTTTATAGTTGCTGGAGCTATATTACCTCTACCCTTACAACCTGGTTCTCCATTTACATTCTTCATCAAATAAGTTCTGCAGCCCATTGTAGCTGGAACATATCCCTTATCATAATATTCTTTATTAAAATCAGCATCAATATTCATAAATGTTGGGTTCATTCTCTTAGCTGCTACCTTACAAGCAAGCTCAAATAAATAATAATAAGGATCATTCTTTTCCCTGTTTACGCCTTCCTTAACTCTAAATATGATGTTAGGGAATATTGGTTGCTCGCCTTTTCCTAAACCATTCTCATATTCTAAAAGAAATATCTCACAAATAAGTGCAGCATCTCTTGAAGTAGGTAATCCTATATTAACTGAACTAAATGGAACCTGAGAACCAGCTCTTGAATGCATAGTATTTAAATTATACACTACACCTTGCATAGCTTGATGAATTCTCTTCTTCAATCTAGTTTCTACTAATTGCTCTAATTTATCTCCTTCTACACCAAGCTCTACTAACTCAGCTCTAACTTCTTGTCTTGTTGGGTCAACAAATATCCCCATATCATTATCAAAATCAGGATGTGATTGGCCACCAAACATATCATTTTGAGTTGATTGCAACAATATACATGACAATTCTGCTGCAGATTCAATTCTTCTTGGTGGATTTATAGTTCCATATCCTGTATTAAATCCATTTTCCAACATCTCTCTTGTTGGTATATGAAGACAATTGGTTGTTAAATTATAACTATCCAAATCATGATAATATATATCTCCATTTTCATGAGCTTTGGCTAACTTCTTTGGCATGTTATATAGGTTATGCCATTTATTGGATTCTGATGCTATTCTCAATAGCTTTGATGAAAAGTTATTGCCTACATTTGCATTATCTCTATCCGTTTCAACTCCAATTTTGCTTATAGCTTCCATTAAATCAGACTTAATCTCTCTGATTCTTGTTCTCTCTTTTCTATAACTTGAATATGCACTAGCCACATTACCTAGATTACAATCCTTTAATGATTGTTCAACAAAATTTTGTATTTCTTCTACTGTAACCTCATTTTTTTCTGAAGCTTCAACATAATTTATTGTCTTTTTGACTGTATCAAGTAATTGACTTTCTTTTAAGTCATATCCTAATTCCTCGGCTGATTTTCTAACAGCCACAGATATTTTTTCTGAATTGAAATTTACTTTACGGCCATCTCTTTTTACAACATGTAGCATTGACTTTTCCTCCCAAACACAATATATAGTACTCATACATTATACTTCACTAAATTTTTATTTACAATTTAAAATTCACCTTTTAAGGAATACTATTATATCTTATGTCTATATTTCTCATGTTTTTATTGTTTTTTAATCTTATCGTCGTATTGACATTAATATTTTTGCTTTAATGAAAATTTTACATTTCATCTTAATAGTAATATTTATCCTTTCGAAACTTTATAAGCAAAACTGAAGTTATTAATAAAAAAATACTTGTTAAATGTTACTTGTATATATTTATTTATATTGCTTAAAAATATATATTGATATCACTGTTGATAACTATATCAGTATTGATATAGTTATCAATTATGATATAATAGGTAATAAAGATATTATTTAGGAGGAATTTATTTTGGAAAAAATCGCATTAATTACTGATAGTGCCTGCGACTTAAGTATAGAAAAATTGAAAGAATATAATATATTTTTACTTCCATTTAGAATTATATATAAGGATAGAGAATTTAACGATAGAATTGATATAGAGCCTGATTATGTTTATAGTAGATTACCTGGAGAAATACCTACAACTTCATTACCAGATGTTTCTCTAATAGATGAAACATTTTCAAAAATAGAAGCTGAAGGCTATACTCATGCAATTTGTGTATCTGTTTCAAGTGCCATGTCTGGAACTTATAACAGTGTAAGACTTGTTGCTGAAAATCATCCAAACTTAAAGTGTACTCTATTTGATTCCAAAACTGTATGTGCGCCTGTTGGAGCTATAACACTAGCTGTTGCTAGAATGCTTGAGTTTGGTCATTCTTTTGATGAAATAACAAACGCTCTACCTTTAATAAGAAAAAATGTAACTGGTTTTTATACTATAGAAACACTTGAATATCTACAAAGAGGTGGTAGAATAGGTCGAGTTGCTGGTACCCTAGGCGAATTTTTTGATATCAAACCTATAATATCAGTGTCTGATGACGGAGTTTATTACTCATACTCTAAAGCTAGAGGCAAAAAACAAGCTGTAAGAAAACTAAAGAAATTATTATTGGATTTCCTTGAAAAGGACAAATATAGAATTATTATCATGCAGACAGGAGATCTTGCAGAAGCAACTGAATTTTTAAACGAAATAAAAGATAATAAAAATGTTATAGATATTTGTATCTCTCCTCTTAGTCCAGCTTTAGGAGTGCACGTTGGTCCAGGATTGCTTGGTTTTACAGTACTAAAGGAGCACCCATTATATGAAAAACTATGATCCTAATGATATTGAGGATATAAAAACTGAACAAAAGCGACTTTATGATGAATATAAACGTAAATTGGCTGAACTAAAAAAAGTTCAAAAAGAAAAAGAAGCTGTGGGCCAAGTTTTTACCAAAGGATTACTTCCAATATATGTCCTACATATATTGAGCAAGTACTCCACCAATGGTAACGATATTTCACATAAAATAAGTGAACGAACTAATGGATTATGGATTCCAAGTACAGGTGGAATTTATCCTCTATTGAAAAAGTTCGAAAAAGAGGGGTTAATCGTAGGAGAATGGGATAACCCTCAGAAAAAGTTTCAAAAAATTTATAAGATAACTGACTTAGGTATAAAGGAGTTAGACAATAAAAAAGAACTACTAAAGGTGAAGATGGAAGAAGCCTTAACCGTATTCACTATAGTTCATAATGACTTATATGAATAAACATCTTACTATTTGATAAGACTAAAATTATAACAAATAGTGAGGTGTTTTTTTTGCGTGGTAAAATCATAGATATTAATAACTTAGAGGCTTTCATTGCTTTAGAGGACGGTAATACTCTTCAGATTCCCTTATCTAGACTGCCTATACATCATCATGTAGGCGAGACTGTAGAAATAGATTCTGATTTTTATTCTTCTTTTAGCAGTACTTCCTTGGCCCATGATACAATTCACAAAGATAATTTAATTGACTTCTTTTAACTTAGGAAGTAAAATATACTTGTTAATTTAATATTATCGTGCTAGGGGTGCCTTTGGCTGAGAGATGAATTTAATTTCATTAACCCTCATACCTGATCTGGATAGTGCCAGCGTAGGGAAGCGAATAAGTACTGTTTTAATTTGTATGTACAAAGTCGCACCTATTTGGTGCGGCTTTTTTTGTTTCCTAGCTAATATTAAGTTTAAAAAATATATTTTATAGGGGTGATTTATCATGATGAGCATAAGCGATATGCTTGCAAAATTTATTAAGAACCTACAAGAATTCTTATCAATTCCAGAAAAATTTTCTAAAATCATTGTAAGCCCAATTAGTATAATAACTATGATCGGCTTATTGGTATTATTTATAGTTTTATTCAAGGCTAGAAAAATTAAATTTGATTCTAAAACAATTGCTAGAGTTGGACTAGCTTTAGCCTTAGCTTCTATACTTCAATGTTTTAAAATCTATAAATTTCCTCAAGGAGGAAGTGTTACCCTTGGTAGCTTTATTCCAATATTATTAATAGGTTTTATGTATGGCCCTGAACTTGGACTTTTCACTGGGTTTATATATGGAATAATTAATCTTTTATTAGATCCATATATCCTAACTCCTGTTCAAGTATTATTTGATTATCCATTACCATTTATGTGTCTTGGATTAACTGGATTCTTCAGAATGAAAAATGGAAACGGAAAAATTTCAGGTTTCCTTAACAAATATAGAAACAGATTTTTCGATGCAAATATCCTTATAGGTGCATTTGTTGCTATATTCTTCAAATACCTATGCCATTTTATTTCAGGCGTAGCTTTCTTTGCAGAATATGCTGGAGATATGAATCCTTGGCTATACTCTTTTATAGTAAACGGATCAATAGGTGGCGCTGAATGCTTAATCTGCCTAGTTATATTATCTATACTTCCTGTTCAACGCTTAATGAAGGAGATAAATCGTTATAACTAGCTAGATTTTACTTTACTTATAAATTCGCCAAAGGAGGTTAAAAGATGATTATTGCTGATATAGCTGTTATGCCATTAATACCTTGCCGTACAGAAGAAGATATGTACTCTGTTGTTGATGAAGTCATAAAAATCATTCAGGAAAGCGGCTTAAAATATGAAGTTGGTGCCATGAGTACAACTGTTGAAGGTGAATTTGATGAAGTTATGGATATTGTAAAAACATGTCACAAGCTTCCTTTTGAACTTGGCATAGATAGAGTAATTACAGTAGTTAGAATTGATGAAAAAAGAAATGGACTAACTATAGATGATAAGTTAAGTCATTATAGATAAATTCATGACTAATTAAAAATCAAGAGCATAGAATTTTTAAAATTCTATGCTCTTGATTTTTTTATTGCAAAATTTACTTACTAGCTTTAAAATTCTTTATTGTTTCTAATGCTGGTAAGGCATTACCTTCAAAATCAAATAACGCTTGATTTGCCCATGCATTTCCCCCTAAAGAATTATCTCCAATATACTTTCTTCCAGCTTCAGTAGCCCAAGTACTACCTTCTACAGGAATCCAAGCTGGTTCCCAATAAAAAAATCCAATTCCTTTATTATTCTTAACTTTAGATATTACTTCTAACAAATCATGTAGAAATTGTGCTTGCCCTTCCTTATTAGGTTGATATGGGGTTTGCTTTGCTAATTCCTCAGTAAAAATCATTCCTTCATTTCCAAAATTATTTGTAGTAAAGCCATATGAAGTCTCAACAACTAACACTTCTTTATTAAACCTTGTACTTATATCATTTAAGTTATAATCTAATTCCTGTAAAGTTCCATGCCAAACTGGATAATATGATAAACCAATAATATCATATGGAACATTGTAACTATCCATTTCACTAAACCAATTTACAAACTGAAGGTTATTCCCACCATTATCCAGGTGCAAAATAATCTTAGGCTCATTATTAACTAATACATCCTTTATAGCCTTAACTCCAGACTTAAGCAGCTTGGATAACATTTCATAATTAGGTAACTTCCCATCACCCCACAACATACCGTTAGTTATCTCATTCCCAACTTGAACCATAGTAGGAATTAGCTTTTCCTCTTTTAATCTACTGATAACTTCAAAAGTATATGTATATACTTTATCTATTAAAGCTTCTCCAAATATAGACGCCCATTCTCTAGGCTTTATTTGTTTTCCTGGATCAGTCCAAAAATCACTATAATGTATATCTAAAACAAATGACATATTGCTTTCTTTAATTAGCTTTGCTAACTCAATAGTTGTTTCTAAATCATTCGTTCCTCCTCCATAAGGATTTCCTTCCTCATCATATGGATTCACCCACAGTCTTAATCTTATTGAATTAATATCATAATATTTTAAAATTTTTAATAACGGTTCTTCTTTACCTCTATTATAAAACTTTCCTCCCAAATGATCTAATTCCTTGAATATAGAAATATCCATCCCTTTGATAAAGTTCATCTTCCCACCATCCTTAATCTTATTAAGGTTTTTGAACTACAATTAAGTTACGATTAATAGCTTGATCTACACGGTGCAAATATCCATTATACGGTTCATCCTCAAGAACAATAAAGCCATTATCTTGAAAAACCTTTGCAGCATCCTTATATTTAAGAGTAAATTCATTAAAAGAAAGCACTATAGCCCCTTTGGATTTCATTATATACTTCCAAGCAATACAGCATTCATTTAACAGCTGTAACGGACTTCTGCTAAGTTTGCTATCTGCATCAGATTTACTTGCATGTTGAACTCCGTATGGCAAATCTGATACTAATATATCACACGAATTCTGTTTTATTAGCATTTTTGCATTTCGTGCATCAGAAGTAAATATCTCTAGACTTTGAACATTTCCTAAGTTGTATTCAGATTTTTCTGCAGCTGTATTTAAAACAAATAGATCTGCAATTTTTTTACCATTTGCAGTACGTTTCTCATTTCTAGTATTATATTTAAATTTTCCTTCTTGAAGATATTTAACTACAAATGTTTTAGTTTCCTGTATCCATTTAGCATTCATATCTATCCCAACCACATCAAATCCACGAATTAATCCTTCATACAGTGTTGTACCTTTTCCACACATAGGATCTATAAGTTTAATCTTACTACTTGATGTTTTGCAAGCACTTACTGCAAGATTAACCATTAGTCGAGTAAATTGCTCATTTGTCTTTCCACTATATCGTAAAATTTGATTCATACTCTCTGGAAACACATGAAAATCTTTGACTAACACTGGACGCAATAATCCATCTTGTACAATTTCAAAAAGTGCATAATACATGGAGAATGTTCCAAGTCGCTGCATTTCTGCTTCTGATAATGGAGTTTCTGTTGAAAAATAAATACTCGCTGGTAGCTCACTTTCCTTATCTTCTATTATTTCTAATCGTAACTGCATTGATTCAGCTATAGCTAACAATTCATTTTTTGCTATTTTTATTGCTGAATTAAAGTAAATACGATTATGACTTGGATTTGGTAGAATTACATAATGAAACATTTTACACCTCTTACTTTCTTAACATCACCTTTATGGAATTTCTTTAGGTCTTGTCCTCTTTTTTCTTATAAATATACAAATTAAATTTATTTTTTACATATAGTATAATTTTTTTCTTCTATTATTTCAATTATTTCTTTCACTCTATAGATATGATACTTTTTAAAACTTTCAACAATGCCTAAAATATCAAATATATGAAAAATGCTAGAAGTCAATTCATTCTTCTAGCATTTTTGATATTAACTTAAGCATCTGAAAGCACATAGGCTTCGATGCCTTATATTCAATTTTCTAAATATACACTATGGTTCTATTAATATAATCCGCCAAAATGTAATTCATATAATGAGCTTTCTAATACATATTGTTCTGCTTTGCCAGCTTCTAATGCTTCTGTAAAATCTAAATTAATAGGAAGTTCACAGATTAATGGTAACCCAAGATATTCTGCACATTCCTCCGAAGATTTCTTTGAAAATACTTTCATCTTCTTGCCACAACCATCACAGTCAATATAAGCCATGTTTTCAACTACACCTCTTACATTAACTCCAACCTTTTGTGCCATAGTTACAAGTTTTTTAACTATCATAGAAACCATTGCTTGTGGAGTTGAAACCACTATTAATTCTTTTATAGGGAAGCTTTGCATTATTGTTAATGCAATATCACCTGTTCCTGGAGGCATATCTATTAAAAGATAATCAAGTTCTCCCCAGTTTGTATCTGTATACATTTGGTTCAATACTCCTGTAATTACAGGACCTCTCCAAATTACAGGTTCATCTTCAACTTGAGTTAATAAATTCATAGATATAACTCTTATTCCAGCTGAAGTTTCCACTGGTTCAAACATAAAGTTATTCTCATCAATTGGCATCATCTTAGCTCTTTTTTCATTTATACCAAAAAATCTAGGCATAGATGGTCCTGTAATATCTGCATCTAGCACTCCAACCTTATAACCTTTTTTAGCTAATTGTGTAGCTAATATTCCTGTTATTGTTGACTTACCTACTCCACCTTTTCCACTTACTACACCAATTATATTCTTTATGTTGCCGTACTTTGGCAGTACTTTTATATTAACATTAGTAGAATTACAATTTTCTTTATCATGAGTTGTGCATTTATCTTTACTTGCACATTGTGAACAGTTACCCATTTTTCTCCTCCTTAGATATCATCAATTTGACTTTTACCAATTTGATGGTTTTTTAGATAATAAATTAATCTGCCATGTATTGGACTCATTTAAACAATCCACATAAGTAACAATTTGACTTTTATCTGTCTTGTTTTCTATAGTTATTATAGATTTATATTTGGTTGTTTTAAATCCATAAGTCCTTACACTTACAATTATATCATATTTCTCTCTATCTTTATTGATCTTATTAGCCTTAGGTACCATCTCAGTAACATTGTTCATAAAATCTGCTATGTCTATAGAATACTGATATTGTGTAACATCTACATCACCACTTATATCTATACCTACACTTTTGCCGCCTTTATTTAAATAATCCTTATTTTTTTCTATGACCTTTTGTATTGATTCATAATAAACATTTTTAAAATTCATAGGCTTTCTATTACTGATTTCAAGATTTTGAATGATATCATTATCTAATCTTTTTGATACTATATACTGCTTATTTTCATCATAAAAATTTCCTTTATCTGAATCATAAGCTCCTACTATATAATTGAACTTTTTAACTTTGTCACCAATATAAACTTCGAATATATAATCTGAATCGTAATCTGCTTTTCCAGACACAACCTTTGCTGAAGATAGTAAATCATATACCTGTTTTATTGTATTCTTATCAGTAACCATAAATCTAAAGCTAGTATCTCTTGCACTTTGAATAACTACTTTATCCACCTTGTTCTGATTAAAATACTCAAAGTCTAAGTTCTTCATATTAAGTTTTATCTTCGCCTTATCTACTATTGAACAGCCTGAAAGACTCAACAACATAGTTACAAGAACGATTATGACTGCAATTCTATTTTTCTTCTTCACGTTTTATCCTACTTCCCTTTAAAATTTGTACTACAAGAACTATTATACCTAAAATTAAAGTGAATATTGCAATAAATTGAGATGTACTTAATGCTCCTACTGTTCCCCTATCATCAGCTCTAAAAAACTCTATAATAAACCTACCAATACTATAGATTATTAGATACAATGAAAAAATCACTCCATTTATCTTCTTTCTATTTAAGTACCATAGTAAAAATATAGCCAAAGCTATATCAAAAATAGCTGAATATATTTGTGTAGGGTATAGATGAACACCTGCAGGTGCTAAAGATTGCTCTGGAAAAACTACAGACAATTTTGATTTAGTTTCTGCCCCATAGCAACAACCAGCCAAAAAGCAGCCTATTCTTCCAAAACCTTGAGCCAAAACTACCCCTGGTGCCACTAAGTCTAACACTGCTAGAACATCCCATTTCTTTCGTCTACAATATATGTACACTGAAAGTGCCCCAAATATTATAGCTCCATAAACAACAAATCCACTTCCTAAATCTTTGTATGCTATTGATGGATCTTTAATTAAGGTTTTAGATATAGTTAGCAGATAAAAAACCTTTCCTCCAAGTATGCCCATAATCACAGTAATTATTGTCATATTGAAAATATGATCATCATTATAATTGAACTTTCTAGCATTTCTGTCTAAAATCAAATATGCCGCTATTATGCCTATAGCTATCATTAATCCGTAGCTATATAAATGTAAATTTCCTATGCTAAATAAAATTGGTCTCATAAATTCCCCTCCCCGGATTATATCGAATAAGGGAAGCATCTGCTCCCCCACTTAATCTCAATTATAATACTATATTCATATAAACGCAAACATATTAGGCAAATGAATTTTACATATATTTCCCACTTTCCATAATCATTTCATATACAGAGTCAAGACTTTCATTATACTTATCTGAATTAATATTGAAAACTCCCTTAAAAACAATTCCTTCTTCCAAGGTTACATAATATACTTTCTTTGTATAGTACTTTCCGTTCTGCAACTTTTCAATATAACTAATTTTCTTAGCATCTTTCCCATTTAGTTTGATATTCTTCATACTATATGCATTTATATCTTTGCTTTTTAGATTATTCTTATCATTATCTATTAACTTATCTCTTCCATCTTTCGTACTAATTATTTGGATGTAGCCATTAATATCCATTTCATCATTCTTAAAAGAATTATGATGTAGTATTACATTCCCAGGAAACTTTTCTTCTTCCACATTCCAATTTTGGGGTAAATAATACACGTACTTATCTGCAACTACTTTATACTCCTTTAACTGACTTATATTATTATTTATTAACGCTATCCCAACCATTTTCTTTTCAAAAATGAACTTGAATCCACACAATATAATGCTCAAAGACAACAACAGAATTACTATAATATAATGCTTTTTATCCCATTTCATAAGCCATACCTCCACCTTAATATATTTAGGCATCTAAAAGTACATAGGTTTATATGCTAGTCTATTTTCACATGCCTTATTAAAATATATTATTTGAGTATTTATATTATGATAAAAGACACCTCAAAACTTGAAGTGCCTTTTTACTATATTATATATTATTACTTCATTGGAACAGCTATAATTTGATTTTTATAATCATAAAATAACAACCAATATCCTAAATCAGAGTTTTTATCAGGCCCTGGAACCCAAGTTACAAATCCTGACTTTCCTCCATATGGCTGATCCTTCTCATCTTTAGTACCAGGAACTGCATAAACTAAATATTTAGCCTTGCCTTCTTTGTCACCTTTAATTCCAAAAAGAAAATGACCATGCTTTATTATATATGGATAATTATTCATCATGAGATTATATACAATTTTTTGTTTATCCACACTATTCTTGTTATGCATTTGTTGCATTGAGGTTACAGGTACCTTATACCACTTACAATACTTTATATCCCTGATATATCCACGCGCTTCATCATATTCTGATAAAACGTCCTCAAAATAATCAGCAACGTTACCCCTTAATTGATAACTATCTAGCAATTGTTGTTCTGATAGATATTTATTTTCTTCAATTTGTCTCTCATATTGATCGAAAATACTCATACTTCTGTTTTGAGAATTGTTTTCATCCTTTTTATTACTAAATGGCTTTGCAACAACATCAGCAACATTTCCAAGTTGAGCTAGGCAAGTCTCCTTGAACTTATTTAATTCATTTAAGATAGTTTCTTCATTTTTCTTGTTTATTGCAAATATCCTGTCTTTAAATTCTTCGATTTCTTGTGTAATAGCCTTAACTTTCAAATTACGCAATAAATCATCATCTAGTCTACTTTCTATGCTGAAATCCTCATCAACCCCTCTAGGACTTCCATTCATATATGAAGATGCCTCTGTTTGTTGAGGTTCAGTTCTTATATATTCTTGATAGTTGTCTGCATAAGTTGGCTGCATATTATCAAAAGTTGCTGCCATGGTTCCAGCTTCAGGAGTTGCAGTCTCTGGTTGCTCTTGACTTCCCTGATTTTCACCTGTTGGTTGTGCTTCTGCTGTTGGCTGTGACCCTTGTGCTCCTGTAACACCTTGCTCCATCTCATTATGCATTTCCTCTTCTGTTTTTTCTGTCTCTGCAACATTATTTGCCTTTGGAGTACTAGTATCTAATTTACTCTTTTCCATAGCAATTAAATCAAATTGTTTCCATTCTTCTTTTGGTATTTGCCCATTCATAAAACCATACATTAAGTACACCGGTTTACCCATAGTTTCCTTATATACAGCTGCTCCAATAATTTTGTCTGCACTCACACCTAAGCCTGCTATATCATCAATAGGAAACTCTACACTATTATCACACTTTCCATGAGCGCCTATGTTCAATTCTCCTATACATATTATCTTTTTATCATCTTTCTTATAGCAGATTAAGGTCATAAAGCATTTATTATTATCTTTCTTCACATTTTGAGCATAAAATGATATTTTGCATTTGTCACCCTTTGCTTCAATCTTAGCATATCCGGATAATGGCTTTTCTTTAGACATTGATTGATTCTTCTCATCCTCTTGTAGAATTATGAAATTTCTAATCATCTTAGAATGTGCCAAACTACTTCCCTCCATATATATTTATTCCATATAGTATATTGGCAAAAATACATAAATATGTTATCCAAAATAATAAATAGAGGGATTTTTTCCTATAGTCTTCTTTTATATTTTATTCTGATTTTTTATTTTTTCTATTTCATTAGCAAGTGCAGCAAATTCTTCTACACTGAGAGTTTCACCTCTTCTTTTCATATCTATATTAGCATTATTGAATGCCATTTCTAAGTTTTCTTTAGATAACCCTATTCCTTTTAAACCATTCCATAAAGTTTTTCTTCTCATATTAAAAGAACTTCTTACAACTTCAAAAAATAGTTTCTTATTTAATAAGTCTACCCTAGGATTTTCTAATCTGTCTAATCTTATTACTATAGAATCAACTTTAGGTCTAGGTATAAATGATTCTGGTGGTACTCTCCTAACAATTTTGGTATTACAATAATATTGAACCATAATTGATAATGCACCATATTCTTTACAATTAGGTTCTGCATCTATTCTCTCTGCAACTTCTTTTTGTATCATTATTGTAAGTGATTTAAAATTATAACCTTCACTTAATAGTCTAGCAATTATCGGTGTAGTTACGTAATAAGGTAAGTTTGCAACAAGCTTAACACTTTTTTCTTCCCCTATTATTTCATTAAAATCAACCTTTAGAGCATCCTTATGTATTAATTGAAAGTTTGGATTGTCTCCTAACTCTTCTGTTAATATAGGAATTAGTTCTTCATCAAGCTCTATAGCTACAACTCTTTTAGCCTTTTTAAGTAATTGAGCTGTTAAAGTACCTACTCCTGGGCCTATTTCTATTACTAAGTCTTCATCACAAACCTCAGCACCATCAACTATACTATCTAGCACTGAACCATCTGTAAGAAAGTTTTGGCCTAGACTCTTTGAAAACTTAAAATTATACTTCTTTACAAGTTCCTGAGTTTTTACATCCTTTATATCCATGTATTTAAAAAGCTCCTTCTTCTAATTTTTTTTCTACTTCTTTCATAGCATTAACAAATTCCTCTTTAGTTATTTCATAATTATTTAACCTTGATAATAACTGATTTGCATTGCCATAACCAACCCTTAATTCTTTACCTAGAAGTTCTCTTCTAACTTTCGAATCCTTATCTCCTGTAAGTTTAAAAAACATCAAATCTGCTAGATTGAATTCTTCTCTCTTTTCTTTACTTAACGCTTTTGCTCCTTCTAAAGCCTTTATTATAGCTTCTGGACTTGCATTTTCTACACCTATGTCATCACCTTTTGTTCCCTCAGCTCTTGATATGTATGCATGCTTAATACCTGAAACCCTTTTCGATATTATTCTTCTTATCTTTTCTCCTGCAAAATCTGGATCAGTAAGAACAATAACCCCTTGTCGCTTTTGAGCTTCTTTTATTCTGTTAATAACTTTATAGTTTATACCAAAACCACCTACAGCTATAATTTCAGCATCTACTGCTGCCTTCACTGCTGTAACATCATCACGCCCCTCAACTACTATAACTTCCTTTATCATAAAATAAAACACCTCTTATTTTCTTTACTCATTTAGTATGTTTTACACATCTGAAAAACATCTCATTAATTTTATCATTCACCACTATTTTTATCAATGGAGAGAAAGTTTAAAAAATTAATACTTTATTCAAGTTTGTAACCATTTCTTCATTTTTTATGCTTCGTTTTGGTGTAAAAATAAAATAGAGATAACATACTGTCATCTCTATTTAAAAATTATTATTGTCCCGGATATGCAATTATATATAATTCTACAGATCTTAATCCCCAATTACAGGCATCACTGTATGAACTCATAAATAGGTCTATTTTATTATTCTTAATTGCAGTTCCAGTATCAGCTGCTATTGCCAATCCATAACCTGGTATATATACCTTTGTACCTAAAGGAATTACGTTTGGATCAACGGCTATAGTACTCCATCCTGAAGGATTTCTTGAAGTTCTAGCTCCACTAGCAGTAAAATTACCAATTGAATAAGCTGTAGCAGTCATATCTAACTTCTTCTTGTAAATAACACTATCACCTCTTGATAGCGCTACACTCTCTCCGCTACCTTTAACCACTATTTTATTTACTGGCTTATTTGTAACTTTTTCAGCTACTAATTTTCTACTGACTTCTTTGCCATCTTCATAAACTACTTTATAAGTAAGTTCTTTATCTCCGTTCTTTCCTTCTTGAACTGTTTTCGAAACACTCTTATCTAAATTTTCATCATTTCTAATAACTGTTTCATAATCTAAAGTCTTAACTTCTGTAACTTCTTTAGAACTTACTCTAATAACAGTTATATTCATATCATTTGTCAATTGCATATCTTCAGATGGTTGTACCTTATCAACCGTATCAACAGATATGCCTTCTGCTTTAAACATATCTGCCACTGTTTTTTCAGCAGATTGTAAAGTCAACTTTTTTCCATCTAAAGCCACGTTAACCTTTACGGCTCTATGAATGGCAATCCTCTCATTGTTCGACAATTCACTATTCACAGAAGGTTGTACTTTATCTTTAGGCCCAATTTCAATATCATTGTCGTGTAAAGCCCCTTCAACAGTCCCTTTATAGGTGATTATTTTTTGTTCTTTACCGTCTATACTAACTATTACTGTCTTTCTCATTGAAAAAACTGTAGTTGCTAATCCTATGATTACCAACCCACCCACTAAGATCTTTGCCTTAGGACTGCTTTTTACCCTGTGTAGGTAATTTTTTAGTTTATCTACCATTTGTATTCCTCCTTTGGCAAGAGTGTCTATTGAATTATAACGAAATAAGCTATGCTTGTCAAATTTATCCCTTGCTTTCTAAATTTTTCACTGTTCTAAATGCATAATATGCATAAATAATATATTATATTATTATAATATCTTGTGAAACAATGTTTTGAAATAATGTAATTTTTTTGATAGAGGGGCTACTCTTAAATGTAAATGGCCTATGTTTATCTCTATACTATATGATTGTTATTTACGTTTTAGAATAACTTCTCAAGAAAACGTATACTTAGCCACCGAAGACTTATTATATTTCAAATAAGCTTCTAGTATTTTTAATAAAAGTTTGACTTATGTCGTTTATATCCATCCCTTTTATTTCAGCCAATTTGTCTATTATTGATAGGATGTAATTTGATTGGTTTCTTTTACCCCTATTAGGAACAGGAGCCATATACGGAGCATCAGTCTCCACTAACATTCTTTCTAGTGGTACTTCTTTTGCAACATCTAAAATCTTTTTAGCATTTTTAAATGTAACAACGCCCGTAAAACCTATGTAATAACCAAGATCTAAGCATTCCTTAGCAAATTCTACACTCCCTGAAAAGCAGTGAACTACACCTCTAACATTAGGGAATTCTTTCATTATTTCTAAGGTATCTTTATGTGCATCTCTATCATGTATTATAACTGGTAAACTTAAATCCTCAGCTAATTTCATCTGTTTTCTAAATACTTCTTTTTGTAATTCCCTTGGTGGATTCTCTTCCCAGTAATAATCTAAACCAATTTCACCTATTGCTCTTATTTTTCCATTACTTGAAGTTAAGTTTTTAAATTCTTTTTCAACTTCTAAATTATATTCTCCAGCATTTTCTGGATGTATCCCTACTGCACTATATATAAAATCATGTTGATTAGAAAGCTCAACAGACATTCTAGCTCCTTCTAAAGAAGCGCCACAATTTATAACTCCAATTACTCCTAATTGTTGTATCTCTGCCAAGACCTCGTCCCTATCTGCATCAAAGGCTGAATCATCATAATGTGCATGAGAATCAAATATATTTATTATTTTGTTTTCCATCAAAGTCACCTCATGTCGTTTGATTTGTTTCAATTATCTCACAATTCAGAAAAACTGTCAAACTTCCAAAAACTAGAATTACTTACATAAATATTAACTATGCTTATCCTATTTATTCATAACTGGATTTTTGCCAAATTTTTAGGATATTATGCCCATAGTCATATTTTTATTGTATTTTTCCCAACATCTTAAGTATAGTATTCTCAATATACATAATTTAAAAATATTGTTCATCATAGTTCAAGTTATGAAATCATTTCATTGCAAATTGAATTACTATTAATTAATATATACATAAGAAGCTAAACTTAAGATTTATACTAACAATTGAATTTGACATATATACTAGGAGGAATTTTTCTAAATGGATAATATAAATAAAGTAACATCTACATTACTAAACTACCAGCTATTTTCTCACTTTGAGCAAAAACAACTAGAATCTTTGTTGTCTTCTCCTCAAATTTCATTAAAAACTCATAATGAAAATGATCTACTTTTCATGGAGGGCGAAACATGCAAGAATTTAAGCGTAGTTTTAGATGGCATAATTCAAATTCAAAAACTGGACTCCTGTGGAAACATTTTAGTGGTATCTACTCTTAAAGATGGTAATGTTTTTGGAGAGAACTTATTGTTTGGAGATAAAAATAGCTATCCCATGTCTGTTGTTTGCAAAAAAAAATCCTTAGTTCTGAATATTCCTAAGGATTTAGTTTATAAATTATGTCAAACAAATGAATATTTTTTAAAACAATTGCTTCGTATTTTATCAAACAAAGCTATAACATTAAATTCAAAAATCAAACAAATTAGCATGACCTCTTTAAGACAAATGATTTGTGACTTTTTAATCATGAAATATAGAAAAACGAATACAACTATAATTAATCTTGATATGACAAAAAAGGAATGGGCTGAAAAGCTAGGCGTTCAACGTCCTTCACTATCTAGAGAATTAATAAAGATGAAAGATGATGGCTTAATTGACTATGACCGTTCTTCAATAACAATTCTAGATGTTGAACAATTAGAAAGCGAACTTTAGTTTATTAATAATTTCTTTTCTTTTTTGACACATGGCTGACATAAAACTTCTGTAATATAATACTTGTAAAGTAGCTAAAGCACTAAACAAATTTTACCCCTTAAAAACCTTATAAAATATATAAGGCCCTAGAATTGCAGTCCCCCTTGACAAGCAATTCTAGGGCTCCCCTTTTTTATGTCCTACCTTCTTTTAGTCGTTTTACCTCTTCAGATATTTTTTTCTTATCTATTCTTTCAAATAGTAGTTGTATATCTTTTATTCTAACCTCTTTTAATTCAACATATTGCCACTTAGGCTCACTAATTCCTAAAAATAATCTTGTCTTTTCGCAGGATTTAGGTACAAACGGTTCTAGTACATTTGTTAAATTAGCAATTATCTGAACACAGTTATATAGTATATTCTTGCATTCTTGTACATTTTCTTTTACTACTATCCAAGGTTTCTCATCATCAAAATATTTATTAGCTGCCTTTATATTCGAAAACACATATTCGAGAGCAGACTTAAATTCACATTTCTCAATTTTACTTCCTACTACCTTATACATTTCTTTTAATTCTTCCTCTATTTTAGGATTTAATCCACAGTTAACTAACTCATCATCAAAATTGTTGTGGATAAAAGTTAATGTTCTGTTGATAAAATTCCCGAAAGTACCTAACAAATCTCCATTATGTGAATTAATAAATTGCCTCCAAGTAAATTCAGAGTCACGTTTCTCTGGTCCATTACTTATTAGAAAGTATCTAACTGAATCAGAATCATAATTCGCTAATATATATGGGACCCATACAGCCCAATTTCTACTTGTTGAAAATTTCTTACCTTCAAGATTAAGATATTCTGATGAAACCATCTGTATATGAGATTTTCCTATATCCAGGCCATATAATATTGAAGGTAAAATAACTGTATGGAAAGGAATATTGTCCTTTCCATGAACAAAGTATATTCTACTTTGCTCATTATCCCAATATTCCTTATAATCTTCTCCTCTTGCCTCTGCTACTTGCATAGAAGCTGAGATATACCCCATAATTGCTTCAATCCATACATATATCTTTTTATCTTCATATCCTTGGAATGGTACATCTATACCCCACTCTAAACTTCTAGTTATTGCTCTATCCCTAAGACCTTCTTTTAAATATCTCTTAGTTAAGTTAATTGAATTTGCTCTCCAGCTTGCTCCATCTGTTTTAACTAGTTTTTTAATATCATCTTCAAATTCTGATAACTTAAAAAATAAATGTTTAGTTGTCTTTAACACTGGCTCACAGTGGCAAATCTTGCATCTCTTATCTATCAAATCTTCAGGATCTAACAATTCTGAACATTCCTCACATTGATCTCCTCTTGCACTTCCCCCACAATGAGGACATGTTCCTTCTATATACCTATCAGCTAGATATTCATTACAATTTTCACAGTAATTTTGTTCTAAGGTTTTTTCATATATATATCCATTATCATAAAGTTTAATTACAAGCTCCTTTACCACCTTATGATGATATTCAGAATCAGTTTTCGTATAAAGATCATAAGAAATATTTGCCTTTTCAAAACATCTTTTAAACTCTTCATGAAAGTGATTGGATATTTCTCTAGGAGTCTTGTTTTCTTCCTTTGCTGTTATTGATATTGGAGTTCCATGACAGTCACTACCTGAAACAAAAATAACTTCATCGCCTTTTTCCCTAAAATATCTAGCTAGTATATCTCCAGGAATAAGTGCAGATAATCTTCCTAAATGTAACGAACCACTAGAATATGGCCATGCGTTTCCTATAAGTACTTTCATAAATAACCCCCTTATTTATATAAATCTGTGATTTAATATTCTTAAGCTAATTTATCTTACTATGCTTCCTGTTGGTACGTTACCTGGATCCACAGCGAATAATTGACTGTCATCATCTGTAGCTGCACAAAGTATCATTCCTTGTGATAACTCTCCTCTTAATTTTACTGGCTTTAAGTTAGCTACTAAAACTACATTTTTTCCTACTAATTCTTCTGGCTTGTAGAACTTAGAGATTCCTGATATAACCTGTCTTTCTTCTCCTCCTAGATCTACCTTTAATTTAAGTAATTTTTTTGCGCCCTTTACAGGTTCACACTCTTTTACCTTAACTACTCTTAAATCAAGCTTTTCAAAATCCTCTATAGTTATTTCTTCTTTAATTGGTTGGATTTCAACTTTTGCAGTTTCTTGCTGTTGCTGCGCCTTTAGTTCTTCTAATTCCTTGATTTTAGCATCTACATCTATTCTAGGGAAAATTGCTTCTCCTTTGTTAACTTTTGTACCTGCACTTGTTCCATCAAAAGCAGATAGACTGTTCCAGCTTAAAACTTCTGCATTAATTTGTTCATTAATCTTTTTACTTGTTGTTGGTAAAAATGCTTGAAGTAAAACAGAAGTAAATCTTAAACTCTCAATTAAGTTATATAAAACAGTACCTAATCTTTCTTTTTTATCTTCATCCTTAGCTAATATCCAAGGTGTTGTTTCATCTATATATTTATTTGCTCTGCTAATTAAAGTCCAAATATCTTCTAAAGCTTCTGGAATCTTTAAAGCATTTATGTTATCTTCAACCTTCTTAGGTGTAGCTAGAGCTAAGCTGATAAGTTCATCATCGATATCTTCCTTCGCTGTTGGTGCTGGAATAACTCCTCCAAAGTATTTTTCAACCATGGCCACACTTCTGGAAAGTAGATTTCCTAAGTCATTGCATAAATCTGAATTTATCTTCTTTATGAATATTTCATTATTGAATAGTCCATCTGAACCAAATGGTATCTCTCTTAATAAATAGTATCTTACAGCATCTACACCAAAGCTATTTACTAAAACTACTGGGTCTACAACATTTCCTTTTGATTTTGACATCTTACCACCATCTACAAGTAGCCAACCATGACCAAATACTTGCTTAGGAAGTGGCAAATCTAAAGCCATTAACATTATTGGCCAGTATATTGTGTGGAATCTTAATATATCTTTACCAATTAAATGTACATCTGCAGGCCAGTATTTCTTGTATAATTCATCATTTCCACTGCCATAACCTAAAGCAGTTATATAGTTTGAAAGTGCATCTATCCAAACATAAATAACATGTTCTTCGTCAAAAGTTACTGGAATTCCCCAAGAGAAACTAGTTCTTGACACACAAAGATCTTGTAACCCTGGTTTTAAGAAGTTATTTAGCATTTCATTTTTTCTTGATTCTGGTTGAATGAAATGAGGATTTTCTTCTATATACTTTATAAGTCTATCTGCATATTTGCTCATCTTAAAGAAATAAGCTTCTTCTTTAGCCTTTTCAACTGGTCTTCCACAATCAGGACAACATCCATTTACTAATTGAGTCTCAGTCCAGAAAGATTCACATGGTGTACAATATAATCCTTCATAAGAACTCTTATAAATATCTCCTTGATCATATAATCTCTTAAATATATCTTGTACTGCCTTTATATGATAATCATCTGTAGTTCTTATAAACTTATCATAGCTTATATCCATCATTGACCATAAATCTTGGATTCCTGCTACTATTTCATCTACAAATTCCTTTGGTGTTACACCCTTTTCTTCTGCTTTTCTTTGAATCTTTTGTCCATGTTCATCTGTTCCTGTTAAGAACATAACATCATAGCCTGTTAATCTCTTAAATCTTGCTATAGCATCAGCTGCTACTGTAGTATATGTATTTCCTATATGAAGATTTGCTGATGGATAATAAATTGGTGTTGTAATATAATATGGTTTTTTACACATTTAAAATGCCTCCTAAATACTTTTTATAAATAAAAAAGCCTCTATATAAGATTTCCTTATATAGAGGCGTTATATACGCTGTACCACTCTACTTTATATTTACCTTATGGTAAATACCTTGTAATAGATAACTCCGTCCAAGACTTTCATCATCCTGCAATATAACGGTTGCTCCCGTACTTTCCTAAATTACTTCAAAAAATAAACTCCAAGACCATCTTCATGAAAATTCTTGTCATTGGCTTGCACCTACCCCAACTCTCTGCATACATTCCTTTTCACTACTCTTCTTTTCACAGTTTGTATAAATTTTAACATCATTATAGTACACTCTTAATTTTCTGTCAATGACACATTACTTCTTCTTTTTTACCTTCTTTGTCTTAGCTTCCTCTTCAGCCATCATACAATTAATAGCTTTTCTAACATATAGCACTGGAATAATAATTAATATCCATGCTGCAAATTGAAAATTTATAGCTATTATGCATAGAATTGAATATATTATTATTGGAATTGTAGTAGCGTAAATACTTAACTTAAACAATTCTCCAAATTTCAACTTTTTTCCACCCATTTTTGTAAACTGTAATGAAATCAATGCAGTAATAAAAGCCATCACTAATCCTACCATTATACTTTTTACAATATTTATGAATATTTGTATGAACAATTGTAACCCTAATGAGCTAGAATAATCTGAAAGGTATTTCTTATTGAATTTCACATTTGTTATTTCAGAATACTTCTTTTCTGAAAATGACCCATTAGGTTGCATAAAATGTAATGCTTTTTTCCCAAAAAAGATAGCACCTTTTACATCTTTAATTCCCTTAACATCATCAGTATCAGGGTCAAATCTTAACATCATTTCCCCTTCTTTTAGAATTTTAGGCATATTTCCTTCAATCTTAAGTTCATTATCTTTAACTTCAAAATCAGGTACTTGTGACAAATGGTTATCAATTAGTTGTTTTAATTGTTTAGAATTGTTTATATCCGGTATACTCCCAACTGTTGATAAAGCTCCAAAAATTCCTGTCACCAATAAAAAATAAACTGTAACTTTTAAAACTGAATGAGATAAAAACTTAGCATAATTTTTGAAATCATATAAACTTTTAATAAAACTTTGAAATAAACTCATTTTTTTCTCCTTGTACTTCTAGATTTAGCCCCATTCCATTATAAACTAAATTTTACTAGGAATCTCTAGTTTTTCTTTTTTTATAAAATGTTTTAGAGTAAAATAACTTTTCAATAATCTTTACTACAGAATCATTATCATTTGAACCTATTATATTCGGAGATACTTCTTTTACTTCATCAACTGCATTTTCAACAGCATAGCCATAGTCTGCTAGCTGAATCATATCTATATCCTTAACATCATTTCCAAAAGTTATGATAGTATCTGCAGAGACACGCTTTTTAAGTTCATTTATAGCATTTTTTTGAGATGCCTTTTCGCTAAAAATCTCTAAATAATAGTACCCTTCATTATTTGTATCTTTATAATACATAGCTCCGATTTTATTGCTGCATTCTAAGCTCATAATATCCTTATATAATTTTTCAATAATATCTAGCTTATCTATAGCTGTAAAATAAATTACTTCCTGATTCTGTGGCAATGGACTATAAATATAATTTTTTAATGGCAGTAACTTTTTTGATTCATATAATTTCTTTTCCGCTGGATTAGTAAAATCACCATAATATATATGCAATATATCATTCACTATTGTATGAGTGAAACAATTTAATCCATACTTATCAAAAACACTTAATATATTCTTTGAAGTATCATATTCAATAGTCTTACAATATAAATAAGATTTTTCTTTTAAATCATATAATGCTGCTCCATTCATTGTTATAATAGGCAACTTAAAATCTACACCTTCTAGTATTGGCAGCACAGTTACTGAAGTTCTTGCTGTTGATACTGTAATAAGAGCATCTTTCTTTAACATCTGATTTAACTTCACCTTAGAATATGTACTAATTTCACCCTTAGAATTTAGTAAAGTTCCATCTAAATTACTTACAAACAACATTGTAGCATTTTTTCTTTTTGGCAAATGGAACATATTAACACACAAAGATACTGCAATACCTATTAAGGTATCAAGAATTCTATTAAGAGCAAATGCATATGGACTAACATCTAATCCATGTGACACAGTTACACTTAAGAAAACCACACAACTAATATATGATGCTGTAGTTTTCTTTACCAGTATTGTTATATATATAACCACTACTATACTAGCTGAAATCAATAGATACTGCAACATTGGCATAGATTTAGGTATAAAATGTTTTTCTATAATCAATACAATCATCCCACAAAAACCACCTATAAATGTTCCTATAGTACGGTTTTTGGCAACTTTAACACTATTAGATACATATGGCTGCATACATAAAATTGCAGCTATAGCTGAGTAAAATGGTATACCATCTCCTCTAATTAAATATATTAAGAAACATATAAACACTGCTATAGCAGACTTTAAATTTCTCATACCTATCTTTGGCATAAAATCCCCCCAACTTATCTTATGATAATATCTACTTCAAATTTCCAGACCTAATTATGGATATAAGAAGATATAAGCTAAAAAGAGCTGATATTATATATCCAGTAACCCCTATTAGAGATACACCCTTTACTTTAGGTCCTGCATTAGAATTTAGGATCAAGGAAGATCCTATAATCATCCCAGCAACAACAACTCCAAATACTATTCTATTAACCATTTTGTTAAGTTCACTTGTAGTTTTATCAACATCTTTTATTTCAAACTGTATCTTTGCTCTTCCTTGAGTAATACTTTCTGATAACTCAACGAGCTTCGAAGGTATTTCACTAGTACTTTTCACAAAGCTATAAAGTCCAAGCAATAATTTATCTGCATCCAATTCTTCTTTAAAATAGTACTTATTTTTAGATTTCACAAAAGGTATTATAATATCTAAGATATCTAGTTCTGGGGCAATTTCTGCAATTACACCTTCAATTATTAATAAACTCTTAGCTAACATTACAAAATCCTTTGGTAATTGAATGTTATTTCTAGTAGCAATCTCTATAACTTCCTCAAGTAATTGAGCTATTTTAATATTTTTAATAGAAGTTGATAGATACATGTCTAGCATATACTGGATATCCATATATAGTGTGTTTCTATCAATTTTGCCTCTTTTTATTCCCACAGATATTATGAAGTTAACTAACTTATTTATATCTCTTGAAGCCACTGCAATTATTGCATCATTTAATGACTTTTTTAGGGCATCTGAAAGTACACCTACTGCTCCAAAATCTATGTAGCATATCTTCCCCTCTCTTATTAAAATATTGCCAGGGTGAGGATCTCCATGAAAAAATCCATCATCAAAAATTTGCTTACAAAAAGATAGTGCTAGCTTCCTTCCTATATCATACCTATCATATCCGTACTTTTCTATTTTATCTATATCAGTAATTTTAAATCCTTTGATATTCTCCATGGTAATAACCTTATGCCCTGAATATTTCTCAATTACTTCTGGAGCATATATGCAAGCAACATCCTTATTATATTCTCTAAACTCTTTAATACTTTGTTGCTCAATTACAAAGTTTAACTCTTTATTAGTTTGTTCTTCAATTTGCTCTATTGCTTCCATAGGATCAACTAACATTTTATCTGCATCAAATTTTGTTAACTTTAAAAGCTTTTTTAAAATATGTATGTCCATGTTTATTTTCTCGTCAATGCCAGGTCGTTGTATTTTTACTACTACTTCTCTACCATCTTTTAATATTGCTTCATAAACTTGAGCTATGGATGCTGCTGCTATTGGGTTAGGATTTATATACTGAAATGCTTCTTCTATATCCATATTAAATTCTTCTTTGAAAACCCTTTTAATGTTATGAAAACCTTCTTCATTATTAATAGAATCCTGAAGCTTTGACAATTCTTTCACATATTCTTCCGGAATTATATCAGGCCTCGTACTTAACACTTGACCTATTTTTATAAAAGTTGAACCAAGTTCCTCAAAAGCTTTTCTTAAGTTTTCAGGTGAATTTCCATGCTTATTAAACTTTGAATCAATAATATATCCAAAGCCGTAGAATGTAAATATTCGTACAATCTCTTTAAATCGCATCAATGATTTTTTGTGCATGATAACCTCACCTCTAAAAATTTATTTCAAGCAAAAGGGAATCTTAACGTGAAAACGCTAAAAATTCCCTTTAGACATCTGAAAATAAAGAATTATTGCCTGTCACTTAGCTTCTTTTCTAATTCCTCAACTTTACTCTCTAATGTTACAATTCTTTCTTTTAAAATATCATACTCACCTTTATAAGCAAATGAATACCCTTCTACTATTTCTCTTACCTCATCCTTAGTTATAGGTTTTATTTCATCAATTTTAGAATTTAATTTATTAATAGTTTTATTAGTATTACTATCAAAATCTCTCTTTAATTCTTCTGATAATTCTTTACCTTCTTCAACTGTAAGTTTACCCTTTTCTACAAATTGCCCTACAAGTTCTTCTGCCTTATCATAGGTGGTTGCTACTGCGCCAACGCCTGCTAATAAAGCCTTTTTTATTTCATTAATCATAAATCTCACCTACCAATTATTATTTTTATATAATATTAACTATATTATATACCAAAATTTCGAAATTTATTTTCTCAAAATGCCTAACTTTTAGCCTTAAATTCATAACCGCATTTTCTGCAAGTAATTATTATTTTTCCTTTTCCCCTAGGAACCCTAAGCTTCTGATTACATCTAGAGCATTGAACTATTTTATAATTCTTCTTCTCTGAAAACCAGTCATTAACTCTTTGATTGAATGGTTTTTGTGTTTTATACCCCATAGCCTTACTCCCAAATTTAAAGGCCATATCTTTAAGGAAATTATCAAATCTAATTTTTTCCTGTTGCCTTTTAAAAATATCTCTTGATAAGATTCTATAAAAAGCAACTCCTATAAATAATAATCCTAATAATCTAGTATAACGGAACAGACAAAACATTAATGCTACTAAAATAATTACTTTAGACAATATATCCACACCGTATCTACCATTCATAAAATTTTTAAAGTTCATATATTTATCACCTGCTTTATAAGGCATCTAAAAATAAATATCACATGGAGCTACTTATTTTCTGAATATGCCTAAAGTTATTTTTTCATAAACTTTTCTATTTCCTCAACAGTTTTAATCATATCCTTTGTTAAAACTTCATAACCATCCTCAGTTACTAAAACGTCATCTTCTATTCTTACACCAATACTTTCTTCTTCAATATAGATGCCTGGCTCTACTGTATATACCATACCTGGCTTGAATTCTACATCTCTTTTGCCTACATCATGAGTATCTAATCCTAGACTATGTCCTATACTATGCCAATAATATTTTCTAACTTCTGATTTATCCTTTATAAGTCCAAGATTAATACATTCTTCTGCTATCAACTCTGTAGCTTGATTGTTCCATTCCAATATGTTAACTCCTGGCTTTATGCTCTTTGTTACTTTTTCATTCACTCTTAACACAGCTTCGTATACTTCCTTCTGTCTATCTGTAAACTTTCCGTTAGCTGGAATTGTTCTTGTAATATCTGCATTGTAGTAATTAATTTGTGCTCCTAAATCAAATAATACTAAATCATTATCCTTAATTTCAGAATTATTATCAACATAATGAAGTATTGTAGCATTCTTTCCTGCTGCTGCTATTGTTTTAAATGCATAATCCTTTGCACCATTAGTTTTACATACAAAGTCAAAATATGCTTCTAACTCGTATTCTTTCATGCCAGGCTTTGAGTTCTTCATCAAAGACTCTACTCCTTCAATGGTTATCTTTATTGCTTTTCTCATCTCTTCTATTTCTTCTTCTGATTTTATAAGTCTTAATTCACTTATCTTATTATAAATATCCTTTATTTTCACTTGAGGATATGTTGAAGTTATCTTACTAGCAAATACTTCAGCCACACTCTTCTCATCATCTATACTTCTTCTCTCTAAGTCAAAATATATATTTTCAATGCTTTCAGTTACTATCAATCTATTTATTACAGCTTCAAAAGTATCTAGATACTGAACATCCTCTATACCAGAAACTTCTGTTGCTTCATTAGGTCTTATAGATTTTCCTACCCACTTTTCCTTTTCTAAATCTGGTCTCAATACAAATAAAGTATCTTTATTTGTACCATTAATCTTAGTTAACACTAAGATATGAGTTGGTTCATCTACACCTGTTAAGTAATAAAAATTTCTATTTGGTGTAAAAGCATAGTCTTCATCTGCTGACTTTACTGGTGCCTTACCTGCAAAAAGTATAATGGCTGAATTATCTTCAACTTTTTCTAATAAATTTTTTCTGTTGTTTATAAATACGTCTTTTATCATTTATATCGCCCCTTTTTTATATAGCCAATCTTTTCAAATTATATACTTATATTGTAACACAATTAATTATAAATTAAGCTATGTTAGACTTTAATTAATCGTGAATTTTTTATAATTTATCTAAAATAGAAAAATTGAATTCTTAGTATAACTACTGCCAGAATAAATAGCTAAAATCTCTAATTATTTTATATAAAAACTTTATAGAATAACATCTAATACTGCTACTTCATATATTAAATATACAAGCCTAACTTAAATTTATATAGCATCATAAGGAGAGTTGTTAGTTATGATAATTGATATACTATTATTTTACTGTGAAGGTAGAGGTGGAGTTGAAGATGTAACAACAAAAATATCCAATGGTCTTATTGCTAAAGGACATCGAGTTAGAATCTTTCAATCTTATTCACCTCAATATGAGGAATGGGGGAAAAACTTAGTTGAATTCTATTTTTTTGGTGCAGGTCTTCCTTGGAACTCATCTATAGGAGATTATGCAGCTAACTATAACAAAATTATTTCAAAAATAGGAAAACCAGATGTTATGCTCGTAACACACGAGCCTTTCTGCAATCAATTATGTTATCTCGCTTTAAATGAAGATAAGAAAGAGCATACACCTCTAATATCATGGATACATGCTCAAGTATCTTCCTATGCTAGAACACCATTAATAAACTATAGCGATATCCACCTCGCTATAAGCAAAGGTGTGCAACAAGGATTAAGTAAATTCATTAATCCAGCAAATATATACCTTGTTGGTAATCCTATCACTACAAAAGGACTAACTGTATGTCCAAGACCATCAACAGGCTTATCTTTACTATTTGTAGGCAGGCTTGAAAATGGAGGTAAGAGATTAGATGTATTATTTAATGCACTTGCAAAAGTTAACGGTCCTTGGAACTTAAAGATAATTGGTAATGGACCTGATTATAATATGTTAAATCAAATGGCTAAAGATTTAAATATATCAGATAATATTGAATGGCTTGGTTGGAAAACAAAACCTTGGGAAGAAGTAAAAGAAGCCTCTCTGTTACTGATGACATCTGATTATGAAGGCTTTGCCTTAGTTATAGCTGAAGCTTTGTCAAGAGGTATCCCTGTTATTTCAACAAAAACAGAAGGTCCAAGCGAAATAATAACTGATGGAGAGAACGGATGGCTTATTGATAGAGGAAATTCAAATCAACTTGCTGACTTATTAAATAAAATTCAAGAAAAATCTATTATGCTGCCTACTGCCGAGAAATGCATAGCGTCTGTAAAAAAATATGATGAAACTGCAGTTACAAACAAAATTGAAAAAGTATTGCTAGATGCATACAAACGAAATCAAAATAGAAAAGTAATCGACTTTTTATTACTGGATGAAAGTTATACAAAAGAAATACAATCTATTATTTTAGGTGTATACAATCAATTAATTGAACGTGGATATAGAGTTAGATTGTTTCAACCAACCTACTCTACGATATTTGTGGACACAGATAGAATTGTTGAGAGATACATTTATGGCTTAGATCTTAACATTCACGCTCCTATTGATCAATACAGCATAATGTATATGAAATTAATTAGTAGAATCGGAAACCCAGATGCAATTCTTTTGCTTAATAGACATGAATTTAACAATACAGAAAATAATACCTTAAGAGATATTAAAAGAAAAACTCCTGTTATATCATTAATAAAATTGATGCAAAAAACTAATATATTCATGGAAACAAATCAAGACTTAGATGTTATTGATGTAGTAGATAACATGGAAAGCTTATTTAAAAAAATATTTAAGAGAAGGGAGATCTAATTTAAATGATAATAGATATAGTTTTGTACTATCTTTCAGGAAGAGGAGGAACAGAAGAAGCAATAATAAAATTGCAAAAAGGCTTAATAAAACGTGGACACAGAGTAAGAGTGTTTTTAGCATACGAGTCTGAACACAAGGAATGGCTCAACTTTATAGATGAATTTTATTATTTTGGACAATCTCTTCCTTGGAACTCACCTCATACAGAGTATGCAAAAAAATACAAAGAACTTCTAGAAACTATGGAAAAGCCACAGGTTGTACTTCCTACCCTACATCCTTTCTTAAATTATGTGTGCTATAAAGTATTAAACGAAAATAGCACTGAGCATACTCCTATAGTCTCTTGGTGTCACTTGCCAATTGATCGCCTTGGCGATAGACAACTATTATGTTATGCAGATTACCATTTGGCTATAAGCAAAAGCATTATGTTAGATTTGGAAAGACTTATAGCTCCTCATATGATTGAACTCGTTGGTAATCCTGTAACTATAAACAAATCTAGCATATGTAATAGGCCTGAAGGAAAATTGAAATTATTATTCTTAGGGCGATTAGTTAATTTTCAAAAAAGATTAGATGTATTATTTAAGGGCTTGGCTAAAGTACAAGGAGATTGGAGTCTACAAATTATAGGTTCTGGCATTGATACTGAAATGTTAAAGCAATTAGCAATAAGCCTTGATATAGATAAGAATATAGAATGGCTTGGTTGGCAAGACAAACCATGGGATATTATCAAAGAGACTTCAATATTGATGCTAACTTCTGACTTTGAAGGTTTTTCAATAGCTGTCTTAGAAGCTCTTGCAAGAGGGATTCCCGTATTAGCTACAAAATGTGAAGGTACCATGGAGTTAATTGAGAATAATAAAAATGGATGGTTAATAAATAAAGAGGATTCAAATCAACTTGCTAATATTTTAAATCAAATTCAAGAAAGCAAGCTTAATTTGCCTAGCCAAGAAGATTGTATTTCATCAGTTAGAAAATTTGATGATGACTTTATAATAGATAGAATAGAAAATGTTTTGTTAGATCAATACACTAAGAATACAAATACAAAGACTATAGACATAGTTTTATTCTCTATAGATGGAACTAAACCAGAAGAAAAACTTCTACTGAATATTTACAAAGGATTAATTAGGCGAAATCATAGAGTCAGAGTTTTCCAACTTTGGGCTCCTGTAAATAAAGAATGGGAGAAGGAAGTACAAGAAAGATACTACTATGGACTAAATAATGTTGAATTCGCTGATTTAGAGGTCTATGCCATCTCATACAAAAAACTTCTAAATGATATAGGTTTGCCTGATATAATCATCTCTCCTCTTAGCCCTCATCTAAGTTATCTATGTAAATATGCAGTAAGAGATTCAAAGGAGAAAATTTCTGTAGTATCATTGATAACATCTTCTGTTGATTCTTGTAATGGTAAATGGTCTTTAGGTTATGCAGACGCTCACTTAGCTCTAAACGAAGCTTTTGAAAAAGATATTAAAAAATCGCTTGATACAGAAAAAATATATGCTCTTGGTGAGATCGATATTGATAATATTGAATCTATGAATCAGGCTGATAATGATTTATTAGTTAAAAATATTGAAACAGCTTTACTTCAAGAATGTAAACAATAAAATTATATAACCAAGAATCTGCTAATAATATAATTTAATTTTTATATTTAGCAGATTCCTTTTATTATTAATAACATAAAAGATAGATTGCTGCACAAGTTAATTTTGCAACAACCTATCTCTTTTTTTGTGATATAAAACTTTACTTAATTTTAAACTTCAAGAATCTGTAAAGATGCTCCTATCACTAGTACATTACTACAATTTTGAGCTTTACAAATCAATGAAAGGGTATTGTTAAGAGCCTCAGCTTCAATTATTGCTGATCCGGTTAGTGTTAAAATTTCACAACCCTCTGCAACTCTTGCAACTCTTGCTATGCTTTCTTTTACAAATCTATCATTCAATAATAGTGCTGCTATAACATTAATGAAATTATCCCTTGATTTAAGGATAACACTCCAAGTAACTAAATAATTCTTATTTCTTCTTAATGGAATGTCTGTTACGCAGTCTCTACGATGATCATCTGATTCTAGTTTTAATGGTATTTTTGTATCTGCTGGAACTTCTCTACATAATACATAACTTGCAAAATCTCTATGACATTTACCACAATCTCCTGTAGGGCCTTTGGCTCCAGTCACTCCAGTTGCTCCTGACACTCCAGTTACTCCTGTTGCTCCAGTTTTTCCTGTTGCTCCTGATACCCCAGTTACTCCTGATACTCCAGTTACTCCTGATACCCCGGTTACTCCTGATACCCCGGTTACTCCTGATACTCCAGTTACCCCTGATACTCCAGTTACCCCTGTTGCTCCTGATACTCCTGTTGCTCCTGATACTCCTGTTGCTCCGGATACTCCTGTTGCTCCGGATACTCCTGATACTCCAGTCACTCCTGATACTCCAGTCACTCCTGATACTCCAGTTACTCCTGATACTCCAGTCACTCCTGATACCCCAGTTACTCCTGTTGCTCCGGATACTCCTGTTGCTCCGGATACTCCTGTTGCTCCTGATACTCCTGATACTCCTGTTACTCCGGATACTCCTGTTACTCCGGATACTCCTGTCACTCCTGATACTCCGGTTACACCTGTTGCTCCGGATACTCCTGATACTCCAGTTACTCCTGTTGCTCCTGATACTCCGGATACTCCTGATACTCCTGTTACTCCTGTTGCTCCTGATACTCCTGATACTCCTGATACCCCAGTTACTCCTGTTGCTCCGGATACTCCAGTTACTCCAGATACTCCTGATACCCCAGTTACTCCTGTTGCTCCTGATACTCCTGTTGCTCCAGATACTCCTGATACTCCAGTTACTCCTGATACTCCAGTTACTCCTGTTGCTCCAGATACTCCAGTTACTCCTGATACTCCAGATACTCCAGTCACTCCTGTTGCTCCTGATACTCCTGATACCCCAGTTACTCCTGTTGCTCCAGATACTCCAGTTACTCCTGATACTCCAGATACTCCAGTCACTCCTGTTGCTCCAGATACTCCTGATACCCCAGTTACTCCTGTTGCTCCGGATACTCCTGTTGCTCCAGATACTCCAGATACTCCAGTTACTCCTGTTGCTCCGGATACTCCAGTTACTCCTGTTGCTCCGGATACTCCTGTTACTCCAGATACTCCAGTTACTCCTGATACTCCTGTTACTCCTGTTGCTCCAGATACTCCTGTTACTCCTGATACCCCAGTTACTCCTGTTGCTCCAGATACTCCTGATACTCCTGATACCCCAGTTACTCCTGTTGCTCCTGATACTCCAGATACTCCAGATACTCCTGTTACTCCAGTTGCTCCTGATACTCCAGTCTCACCGGTTGCTCCTGATACTCCAGTTACTCCTGTTGCTCCTGATACCCCAGTTACTCCTGTTGCTCCTGATACTCCTGTTACTCCAGTTGCTCCTGATACTCCAGTTACTCCGGTTGCTCCTGTTGCTCCTGATACTCCAGTTACTCCGGTTGCTCCTGATACTCCAGTTACTCCGGTTGCTCCTGATACTCCAGTTACTCCGGTTGCTCCTGATACTCCAGTTACCCCTGTTGCTCCTGATACCCCAGTTACTCCAGTTGCTCCTGATACTCCAGTTACTCCTGTTGCTCCTGATACTCCTGTTACTCCGGTTGCTCCAGTTCCACCTTCATCTCCGTTTGTACCATTCGCTCCTGATACTCCGGTTGGGCCCTGTGCTCCTGTCGCCCCAGACACACCTGTAACTCCAGTAACTCCAGTTACTCCTGCTGACCACTCATCAGGACTTCCGTCTACAAATATAACAGTGTCTCCTCCTGTTAATACATAAGTTGGCTGATTTGCTGACAAAGAAATTAATCCTGGTGGATCCGCAGGTGTAACTGTTCCTACTGGACCTGGTGGATTAAAGTTAACTGAAGACAAAGTAGGGGTAGGTGTATATCCATAAGCCTCAGTTATCCTAAAGGTTGCTGAAGCTGATATACTAACTATACCTGTTCCAGTTGAATCTGTTATTAAAGCAACTCCATCACCAGTTGCTGGATCTTGTATAACAACTGGTATACCAACTATAGGAGTACTTGTACCGTCTTTATGCAATTCAAATACCTTAATATATAGATTTGCCATTAATTTATCTCCTTCCGTATTATTTAAAATACATCCATTATTACATAGTATGACATTATCTTTACTTTAGTTCCGTATTTTCACTTATACTACTTAAATCTTATCTTTGAAAAACTCCCTATTATGCAATACACTGGAGTGACTTGGCACATATTCTGCTGCTTTTTCATTATACATATTTGCTACCTCATATTGTCCTAAATTGCTATAGCATACGCACATTTGCAAATATGGTATCCAGGTATAAGTAGATGGATCCCATATTGCCATGTTGTCTGCATCTGGTTTGCTTTCTATAGCAGCCTTATACCAAAATATTGCTGCTAGAAAATTATTTTCCTGCATAAACTTATAAGCAATTCTACAGCAGATATCAGGTCTTGGAATGTCATATTCGAGTGACTTTAACATATATATAAATTCATTTTTCTCATCACCCTTATAAGAGTAACAATCTGCTATCCTTGTACAAGCTCCTTTAACATCTTCCACCCATCCTTGATTTGTATCTATAAATTGTTTATACATCTTTATAGCTTCGTCAAGTCTACCATTATCTTTTAATTCATTTGCATAATAGTACATATCTCTTGGAGTAAAGACCACATTTTCTTCCTTCATTTTTTCAAAAATTTCAAGATTTCTTGAACCATGAGGTTTGTTTCTAAAATGACTTACTGTAATGTCTGAATTCATGACTTTCCCTCTAACATCAATATACTCATGAATTCTACCAAACCACTGATAATTTTTTTCACGTTTTACTAATCTATTTCTCCTTAATGAGACAGTAGGATTGCCTTGAGCATCTCTCGCATAAATATAGGTCATTGTTACCGAATCTATGCTTGAATCTAAATTTGATTTTAGCTGTATCAGCTTATCCTTATCTTCTGGGAATAAAATATCATCTGCATCAAGCCATAAAATATAGTCCTTTGTAGCCTTACTAAAAGAATAATTTCTGGCTTTCGCAAAGTCGTCCACCCATTTAAAGTCATAAACTTTAACTATATCGTACTGTCTAACCTTTTCAACTGTTTTATCAGTTGAGCCAGTATCTACTATAATTATTTCATCTACTGCCTCTTTAACTGAGTTTATACATCTCTCTATTACGTCCTCTTCATTTTTTGTAATCATACACAAACTTATTGTGATCATTCACCCACCTCTAAAGATACTTAGTATTTCCTATATATTTTATTAATGCTTGCTTTTATTTGTGAGTTATAAATTCAACAAATTTTCAACACTTAGAACTATAAATCTTTTAGTATCCTATTAAAATTAGTCTTCTTCTTTGGTATAATGGAAATGTTGCATACTTGAATTTATCCGATAGCTAGCATCCGTAACACTCCAATCTTATATGAAACTCCTCTTCCTAAAGTCAGATGAGTACTCACAGAGTAAGCGACCATCATCAAATCATAGATTTGAGATGTCTGCTTAACCGATTCACACTAAATCATAGATTTAGGTTCTCTGCTTAAGTTGGAGATAACGGCTGCACGCTCCTGGATAAGTTCAACTAAGATTCAGATGGGGATACACCCCACCTGAATCAAGTTTCACTTGATATTTAGGCATGTGAAAATAAATAACAAGTCCAAATGGACTAACCTATAAACCTTTATACTTTTAGATGCATTATTGGAGGAAACATATGAAATTAAATTTACATAAAGACACTGTTAAAGATGTGCTGAAACTTTCTTTGCCAGCTGTTGGAGAAATGATTCTTTATACTATCATATGGGTAGTTGATACCATGATGGTTGGACATTATGGTGGAAATATAGCTGTAAGTAGCGTAGGTCTATCTACAGAATTCTTATCTACCTATTCTAATGTTCTTGTTGGTAGTGGAATTTCCGTAGGTATAACTTCCATTGTTGCAAGATATGTAGGGGCAAATAAAATAGAAAAGGCTGAAGAATACGCTACTATTGGTTTTTTTGTGGCTATTATATTAGCTATATTAGGTGGTTTATTCTTTGCTTCGTTGTCATATCCATTATTAGTAGCTGTAGGTGCTGATAATACTGTTGCTCACATAGGGGCTTCATATATGCATATAGCTTCTATTGCCATCTTCTTTACTATGCTTATTAATTCTCTTTCTGCCACATTAAGAGCTTATGGCAATACTAAAACACCATTGTTTACAGCCATAGTAGTAAACATAATAAACATTGTTTTAGACTATGGACTAATATTCGGTAAACTTGGATTGCCACAGCTAGGAGCTGTTGGTTCCGCTATAGCAACCTCTACTGCTCAATTTTTAGGTTTCATATTTATAGCATTCTACTTCATGAAACATTCTAAGATAAAGCTACACTTTAAATACATCAAAAACCTTCGTTTAGATAGATTAAAGTCTCTTTTACACCTATCAATTCCTGCAATGCTTCAAGAGGGTTCCTATAGTATTAGTAGATTAATATGTAATATCTTCATTGTTGCTCTTGGTACAATAGCCTTTTCAGCAAATCAAATTACTACAACTATCGAATCTATATCTTTCATGCCTGGTTGGGGATTCGCAGTAGCTGCTACCACTTTAGTTGGACAAAAGGTAGGAGAAAAAAACTATAAAAAAGCCAAAGAATATGCTAAGACTTCATTATTCCTTGGTACTATTACAATGGTGATATTTTCTGTTTTATTCCTATTTATTCCTGGTCCTATATTTAAACTTTTTATATCATCTAATGAAACTGAAGTAATCAAGTTAGGCACTTACTGCTTAATGGTTGCAGCTATAGAACAACCTTTCCTAGCATTATCCATGATTTCCGGGGGAATACTTAAAGGAAGTGGAGATACTAAAACTCCATTTAAGGTTACACTTTTCACTTCATGGGTAATAAGATTTCCATTAATGTTTGTTGCTATATTTACATTTAAACTTTCTGTAGTATATGTTTGGATAATTACAGCAATTCAATGGGCTATAGATGGTTCTTTGCTTTGTTTCTTGTATAAAAAGAAATTTTCAAAGTTAAACTAACACAAGTCAATAGACAAATTCATGGAGAATTAAACTCAATATAGAGACTATTTGAATTGATTCTATTGGTTATAAAGTACAATCTTTCCTAAATATAAAAGCTCAAAAATCTCAGCTAAGATTTTTGAGCTTTTAATATATCTATCTGATTTTTTCTTATTTATTCTATTGCCTTAAATCTACTTACTCCATAGGTACTAACTATAAAATATCCTATTAAGTTAAGAACTACTAGTATTCCTATAATAGCTCCAGCTGTTAGCCACATAGAGTCTAAACAGAACATAACTACTGGTATAGCACATATTCCTAAAAGTACACAACTTATAATAAATCCAATAAATGAATTTAAATTTTGTTTAACAGCTTGCTCTTCTCCATTCCAGACAAGTTTAGGTCTTATTAAGTCTACTAAAATTCCTAAAAATGCTGTGAAACTTGAGATTAACAATCCAATTAAAAGTGCAATTAAACATATATCCACACTTATGTGAAGAAGTATTGTTACTCCAACAGCCATAATTAATGTTCCAAGAAAATTAATTGCTATTGAAGGTATAAGCTTCGCCCAAATTTGTTTCATATAATCGACAGGAATATATTTTGATACAAAGAAGATAGAACCTTCTCTTGAAATCGCTGTTGATGCTGTAGGACTAATTCCTGCAAAGAGAGTTATAGCACCATATACAACCAACAAAGCTATACTTTGCTTTACATTATTATTTTGCATACTTGCACCAACACTGCTAAAATTAATTCCACCTTTATTTACAAATAGCATAGGCACAAAGCATATTGGCATAATTATTATTGTTCCTACACAGTTTAATAAATATACTGGTGTCCTCATTAATATCTTCATTTCTCTTTTTACTAAAGTAGAAATTTGACCATTCATGTTTGTTGATTTATCAAATTCTTCATTTGAAATTTTTGTTTTCTTGGATGCAGAATCAGATATACTCATTGCACCTTTTAAATATAATGCATCTGACAACACAACAAATAGCATTACTGCTAAAGCCACAATTAGTAAAAGTAATAATACATTTATAACTTGATTTGCTGTATTTCCTGTTAACGCTTCTGCCCCTAATCTAGCATTTATAAAAAGTCCAGATATACTACTTAACATACCATTCTTAGTTTGTAATATCTGCTGAGCCATCGCCATCTTATTTCCATGAAGCATAGAACCAGTTCTATTCATAAAAACATTTATACCTAAGCCTACTACTATTGCCATTAATGAACTTATAACAGTAAATGCATCTTTATGCTTAGATAAACTTGAAAACCTCATAATTGGCATAATAATTATTGAAGCCACTAAAATAGGGAATACTGGTGTAAGTAAAAATACCAATATAGCATTTATAATGAATAACGGAGTTACTCCATTGTTCACTACCCACACTGCATAAGTTGGTATAACAATTAATGCTTCGATTAAATATTCACCAATTAAAATATATAGAAACTTTGCTAAAGTTATTTCTCTTGGTTTAAAAGGTAAAGGTAATAAATACCCAATATCCTTTGAGTAAAACAACACTGCTGCAATTGAAAAAATTGAGAAGAAGAAAATTATAAAACTCACCATTACAAAACTTAATCCAATTACATATCCACCTTGATTTACTGCATTTAATGATTGATACATACCATCAAGCATTTCAAAAACAGCAAAACCTAGTGGTACGAAACAAAGTGCTAATAGTAAATATAGGAATACTCCTCCTACATTTGATAGCTTACTTGACTTCTTAGAGTTTTTACCTCCCAAGCCCATATTTCCCCCTGATTTAAAAAGGACCTTTGTTAATAATAATATATTACGCATTTTCTGTAAGCTCCAAAAACATATTCTCTAGAGATTCATTTTCTTTAAAGTGTTCTTTCATTTCCTTCAGGGTTCCACAGAATAAAATCTTACCTTTGTTTATTATAGCTACTCTATCACAAATCTTTTCAGCTACCTCTAACACATGGGTAGAAAATAAAACAATTTTACCACTATTAGCATGCTCTCTCATCATGTTCTTAAGCTCAAAAGCAGCCTTTGGATCTAATCCTGTCATAGGCTCATCCAAAATCCAAATATCTGGATTATGCATTAATGCTCCCATAACAACTATCTTTTGTCTCATACCATGAGAATAACTTTGTATTCTATCTCCTAATGCAGCTTCAATTTCAAATCTCTTTGCTAAAGATTCAATTCTTGCCTTTCTAGTTTCCTTTGGTACTTCATAGATATCCGCCATGAAATTTAAGTACTCTATTCCCTTAAGTCTTAAAAACATATCTGGACTATCTGGAACAAAACCAAAGCTCTTTTTAGCTGCTAAGGTATCATTCTTTATATCTTTCCCATTTAATCTTATTTCTCCTTCACTAGCTTCAATTATACCTGTAAGCATTTTGATAGTAGTTGTTTTGCCCGCTCCATTTGGTCCTAAAAAACCAAAGATCTCTCCGTCCTTAACAGTTAAGTTTAGGCTATCAACTGCTTTATGGGTATTGTTATAAACCTTTGTAACATTTGATATTTCTATCATGGAATCTCTTCCCCCTTAATTGAATAATTCTTAAGTTATATATTACCATATGATTTTAACAATTCCTCTATTTTATAAAAAACTTAATGAATTCTTAAGATTTTAAAATAAGATTAGCTTAACAAGAATTATTGCTGAAAGTATAGCAGCTACATCCGCACAAACAGCAGCTAATAAAGTATGTCGTATCTTTTTAATCCCTACAGCACCAAAATAAACACTTATTGTATAAAAAATTGTTTCTGTTGTTCCCATAATTACTGATGCTAACGCACCTATATAACTGTCTGGACCATGCTGTTTAAGTATATCTGTCAATACACCCAATGCCCCACTTCCTGATAACGGCTTTATTATTATTAATGGTACAAGTTCCTGCGGTAACCCAATAAGACTAGAGATAGGTTTTAGACAATAATTGATTATATCTAAAAGCTTCACGTCTCTAAAAATTCTTATAACTACTATCATAGCTAAGAGATAAGGAAAAATTCTTAGACAAACCATTAATCCTTCCTTAGCACCCTCAATAAACCATTCATAAACCTTTCTGCCTTTAAACATTCCATAAGTAACTACTATTGCAAATATTATTGGGATTATGCTTTTTAAAAGGTAATTAAACATGTATTAACTTCCTCCCTCTAAAAATATTTTTCAATTGTTTTACATACAGTAATTCCAACAATAGCTGCTACTGTAGTAGATAATATAGCTGGTAAAATTATTGCTGCAGGATTGCTTGACCCTACAGAAGCTCTTATAGAAATAATAGTTGAAGGTAGTAATTGTATACTTGCTGCATTTATCACCAAAAATAAAGCCATATCATTTGATGCTATACCTTTCTTTCGATTCATTCTATCCATTTCCTCCATGGCTTTTATTCCAAAAGGTGTGGCAGCATTTGAAAGACCTAACATATTAGCTGTGATGTTCATAACAATTGCACCTAATGCTTTGTCATCCTTTCCCGCACCTTTGAATAATTTCCTTAGTATAGGTCTTAATATTTTCGCTAAAATGTCAGTAAGCCCACTTTTTTCAGCAACCTTCATAATTCCACACCAAAAGCACATTATTCCTAAAAGCCCTATTATTAAATTAGTTGTAGACAGAGCAGACTCAGTAATCCCCTTTGACATTACTTCTCCCTGCCCTGTAAATAATCCATAAGCTACTCCAAAAAATATCATCACAAACCATATGTAGTTGATCATAGCCTCGTCCCTCCAAAAAACGTTTTTTCTATAATTTATATGCCTTGAAATGCTCAGTTAGTCGTGATAGGATAAATATATGTAAATCTATAAACTTGCAAAGAGGAGAAAAGCAATGAAAGACGTAAATCTTAAAATAGCTCAACAAGATATTGAAGACGCACTACAAGCTGTAGAGGATATGGAAAAGGTTATTGATTCTAGCGAAGTACATAATGAAGTATTAAAAGAAAAATTTATGTGTCTAACAGAAAAAGTACAAAAACTTGAAAATATTCTTAAGTCAGAAGGAATACTTTAATACCTATATTTCTTATCTCTGTATAATAGTTTTTAGGCATCTAAAAATAAATATCAAGTACAAATGGATTAGACTATAAAACTATGTACTTTCAGATGCCATATAATATATTTGAGCTTACGTAAACTTTAGCTTAAATAAAAAAGTCCTTAAAGCAGCCTGTTTTCTCAGACTCTTTAAGGACTTTTCCTTATATTCTTATTAGACTAAACAATAGATTTTGATTGTAAATTTTCTTGAGCTTTTTGCACTGCTTCCAAGCGGTGCATATCTTTTCTAAACATAATTGTAGTAATAACAAATGATAAGAAGTCACTTGTTGGTCCTGCAATCCATACTCCAGTTAACCCCCAAATTTGAGGTAAAATTATTAATAATGGGATTAGCAGAATTACTTGTCTTAATAAACTTAAAAACATAGATATTTTAACTTTCCCAATACACTGAAAATAGTTAGTTCTAATTACCTGCAATCCTATAAAAGGCAACATACATAAATATATTCTCATTCCTGTTGATGTTATATTTAGCAGTTCAGGATCATTATTAAATGCCTTTACTATAAGCCAAGGACATAATTCTATTAATACAAACCCTATTAAAGCAATAGTTGTTGCCACTATTTGAGGATACTTAATTGTTAACTTTACTCTATCATATTTCTTAGCACCATAATTGTATCCAACTATAGGCTGTGATCCTTGATTTAATCCAAAAATAGGCATCAAGAAAATTGTTGATACACTTGTTATAATTGTCATTGCTCCTATGGCCATATCTCCACCATGCACTTTTAAAGCATTATTTGATATAACCTGAACAACACTTGCTGCAATTTGCATACTAAAAGGAGATACTCCTATGGCTAGAATACTAAGTACTATATTTCTCTTCAACTTGCAGTTTTGTAACTTAATCTTTAGAGAACTCTTACCTTTAGTAAAATACCAAAGTCCCCATGCAGCTGAACAAGTTTGAGCAATAACGGTAGCTGTAGCTCCACCCTTTACTCCCATTCCTAAACCGAAAATAAATATTGGTTCTAATATAGTATTGGTCCCTGCTCCTATAAGCATTGAAATCATTGCTGTCTTTGGACTTCCATCTGCTCTAATTGAGTGATTTAATCCAAAACCAAGCATATTAACAATAGTTCCATAAAAAATAATTGTCATAAAGTCCTTAGCATAAGGCAAAGTCTCATCACTAGCACCAAATGCTCTTAATATATGCTCTCCAAAAATCGTACCTAATACAGAAATAATTATGCTTGTTATAATTATTAATGTAACAGCATTTCCAAGGATTTGTTCTGCTTCTTTTCTTTTTCCTTGTCCTAATCTTATAGATATTGTTGTAGCACATCCAATACCAATTAACATACCAAAACCTAAAATTATAGTCATTATAGGCAATGTAATACCAACACCAGTTATAGCTACATTACCTACCTTTGGTATATGACCAATAAATATTCTATCTACAATATTGTACATAGCATTTACTAACATACCAATTATAGCTGGCACTGAAAACTTAATTAGTAATGATGTTACCTTTTCTGTTCCTAATACATCTTGTTTATTCATACTTCCTCCTAACTTATATTACTTGATGCAATCTTCTCTAATAAATGAAGCAAACTCTTTTTTTCTTCCACACTTAAATTTCGCATAACTTCATTTTCCCATTCATCAAGTATTTCAAAAAATTCTTTTTTTATAGAAAGACTCTTTTCTGTAATCATTATTTTATAAGCTCTTTTATCTTCTTCTAAAACAGACCTTGATACATATCCTTCTTCTTCTAACTTTTTAATAGCTCTCGCTGTAGTAGCTTTATCTACCATAAGCTTACTACTAAGTTCCTCTTGAGTTATTCCATCCTGTAAATATAAATTTAATAGAAATCTATATTGACCACAGCCAATATTAAATTTATTGAACCTTTTTAAAAAAAAGCTATTTCTCTGCCAATAAACTGCTGATATAAATTTACCAAAGGTAGCCTTACTCTCTTGGCTTAAATCCATAAAAATCACTCCTTAATTAGTTGCGGCAACAACTATTATAGCATCAATTAGTTGCACCCGCAACTAATTAAGCAATTTAATTTATAATAAAAAATAAGAATGCATTTCTGCATTCTTATTTACAACTATCTCTTTCAACAAGTTTATGATCCAAAACATAATGCCCTTGCTCTAACTGTCTATTGTTAACTAATTTAATTAACATTCTCATAGCAATAGAACCCATATCATAAAGTGGTTCTGAAACAGTTGTTATCTTTGGATAAAAAACTTCCGTAGTAGAAATGTTTGAAAAACCTATAACACTTACATCCTCTGGAACCCTTTTTCCATTCTCTCTTAAAGCATTTATAGCTCCCATGGCAATTTCATCTGATGAACAAACTATAGCGTCAAATTTCTTACCACTTTCTAAAAGCTTATTTACACCTTCAATTCCTGTCTTCACTCCAAAGCCTTCAAAGTATGCCAATTCTTTGTGTAAATCCAATTTGCTGTCTAAAATAGCTTTTTCGTAGCCTAGATATCTTTTACTAAAAGCATTTACTTGCTCCTGCTTCGCTCCTATAAAAGCAACATCTTTAGCCCCTCTGCCTATTACATACTTAGTTGCATCATATACAGCTTTTACGTTGTCAATACTTACACTTGGGAATGAACCTTCATCATCCTTAGTTTCAACTAACACTGTTTTTAAATCCAACTCATTAACAATGTCTATAGTCTCTTTTTCTAAGGATACACTCATATAAAGAAGTCCATCAACCATCTTCTCTTTTAATACTCTTAAGTACTCTTTTTCCTTTTCCCCATCATAATCAGAGTTACATAAAATTACATTATAATCATATATATTTGCAACGTCCTCTGCTCCTCTTACAATCTCAGGATAAATCTTACTTGAGATATCTGGCACTAATATACCTATAGTTTTTGTTCTTTGAGTTTTAAGACTTCTTGCTACTATGTTAGGTCTGTATCCAAGTTTCTTTATTGCATCTAGAACTTTTTGTTTTGTCTCTTCATTTACTACGTCTATGTCATTTAAAACTCTTGATACTGTTGCGATTGAAACTCCAGCTTCTCTTGCAACGTCTTTAATTGAAACAGCCATTCATTTATCAACTCCTATAACTGTGAAATTGTTTCAATAATTAATAATTATATACATTAATCTTTATTAACACAAGATTTTAAACCATATTATCGAAATTTATATTTTTTTGTAAAAAAGAATTTCAAGCCTGTATTTCAATAAAACGTTTTCTTAATATTAAGTATAATGAAATGATGTTTTTTTTTCAATCGCTAAAGTTTAAACTCTTAATCTTTGAAGCATTTTACATATATTATTAGTATTTTTAGTTTTTTTATACAAGGTCAAACATTAAAAGGATCACCTCAATTTACATACTTGAGATGATCCTTTTTCTTGTCTGAAATTGGCTAAAATTAGCTATTCTTCACCACTGCTATATTAAGATTTTCACCATTAATACTGAATTCAAAGTAAGTTGCTTCTTCTCCATAGAATATATTATCAGTTAATGTTTCCTTCTTTATTGTATCTTCATTTCTCTTAATTACATCTAATAACATATCATTATTAGCTACATATAAGTTTATTTTATCTAATACTTCAAAACCACTTTCTTTTCTTAGATTTTGAACCTTTGATAATATTTCTCTTACATAGCCTTCCTCTTTTAACTCATCTGTAATATGAGTATCAAGAACAACTCCTACTTCACCTTCACCAGCAAAAGCATATCCTTCAATTCCTTGCATTGTTACAAGAACACTTTCTTTATCTAAGTTGATTTCTGTGCCCTCAACAGTTATTGTAACTACTTTTCCACCGTTAATATCTTGTGCCAAAGTCATTTGATTCATTTCAGAAATTGCTTTTCTTATACCTGGTATCATTTTACCATAGTTCTTACCTAGTACAGGTAAGTTTGGTTTTATCTCAAAGTTAACATGCTCTGAAAGATCCGCACCAAATTCTATAGTCTTGATGTTTAACTCATCCTTTATGATATCACCATAGTATTCTGGTAATGTCGCTATAGATACAGACATCTTGCCAAGTGGCTGTCTATTCTTAATATTAGCTCCATTTCTTGCACTTCTTCCTAGCTTACATATATTGTATGCTAAGTCCATTTGCTTTTCTAATTCTGGATTTACTAAAGCTTCATTGAATTCTGGCCACTTGCATAAATGAATACTTTCTGGAGCATTAGCATCTAAAGATGTTACAAGACTTTGATAAATATTTTCTGTCATGAATGGTATAAATGGTGCTGCAACCTTTGATAAGGTTACAAGAGTTGTATACAATGTTGTATAAGCTCCTATCTTATCATCAGTTAATTCTGTTACCCAAAATCTAGCTCTGTTTCTTCTTACATACCAATTTGATAATTCATCCACAAAATCTTCAATAGCTAATGCTGCTTGAGTAATCTTGTATTCTTCTAAATTATTTTCCACTGTCTTTATTAATGTATTAAGCTTTGATAATATCCACTTATCCATTACATTCGCTGACTTGAAGCCTGCATATTTAGTTGCATCAAATTTATCTAAATCAGCATATAAAACGTAGAATGAATATACATTCCATAGAGTGCTTAGGAATCTTCTTTGTGTATCTTCAACATCTTCTCTTGAGAATCTTGTTGGAAGCCATGGTGCACTTGAAGTGTAGAAATGCCATCTAGTAGCATCTGCCCCTACTGTATCTAAAACATCATTTGGCGCAACAACATTTCCCTTAGATTTTGACATCTTTAAGCCTTTTTTATCTAATACGTGACCTAAAACTACACAGTTTTCAAATGGATTCTTTTCAAATAATGCAGTTGATACTGCTAATAATGTATAGAACCATCCTCTTGTTTGGTCAACAGCTTCAGATATAAATTGTGCTGGGAAGTTAGCTTCAAAAGTCTCCTTGTTTTCAAATGGATAGTGATGTTGTGCAAATGGCATTGAACCTGAATCAAACCAACAATCTATAACTTCATGAGTTCTAGTCATTTCCTTGCCACAATGAGGACAATTTAAATGAACATTATCAATATAAGGTTTGTGTAATTCTATATCCTCTGGAACATTGATACCCTTTTGCTTTAATTCGTCTATACTACCAATACATTCTCTGTGACCACATTCACATTCCCAGATTGGTAATGGTGTACCCCAGTATCTATCTCTTGAAATTCCCCAGTCAATAACATTTTCAAGGAACTTTCCAAATCTACCAGTTCTAATGTTATCTGGTAACCAATTTATCTTATTATTATTTTCAAGTAGTTTATCTCTTAAAGCAGTTGTTTTTACAAACCAACTATCTCTTGGATAATATAAAAGTGGTGTGTCACATCTCCAGCAATGTGGATATGAGTGAGTATGCTTCTCAGCTTTAAATAGCTTATTTTGTTCTTTTAGATACTCAACTATTGACTCATCACACTTCTTAACTAATTTTCCTGCCCATGGTGTAACCTCATCAACGAACTTTCCTTCAAGGTCTACTAAGTTTATAAATGGTAGATCATATTTTTTACCGATTAAATTATCATCTTCACCATATGCTGGTGCAATATGAACTATACCAGTACCATCTGATAAAGTTACATAGTCTCCATGAACTACATAGAATCCCTTCTTATCTGTCGGTGTATAGAATGGAAGTAGTTGTTCATATTCTAAGCCTAAAAGTTCTTCACCTTTAAATTCTTTTACTATTTCATACTCTTCACCAAGTACCTTACCTGCAAGGTCTTTTGCTAAGATATAAACTTCATCATCTTTCTTTGCTTCAACATATGTGTAACTCTTGTTTATACATAAAGCTACATTTGATGGTAATGTCCATGGAGTTGTTGTCCATGCTAATATATACTTATTTTCTTCATTCTTTACTTTAAATTTAGCTATAGCTGTTAGGTCCTTAACATCCTTATAGCCTTGAGAAACTTCATGAGAAGATAATCCTGTTCCACATCTTGGACAGTAAGGCATAACCTTATGACCTTTATATAAAAGTCCTTTATCCCACATAGTCTTTAAAGCCCACCATACTGATTCAATATATGAATTATGGTAAGTAACATAAGGATCCTCCATGTCTACCCAATAACCAATTTTGTCTGACATCTCTTCCCACATGCTAACATATGTAAACACACTGTCCTTACATTCCTTAACAAATTTCTCAACACCATATTCTTCTATTTGTTCTTTTCCTGATATCTTTAATTTCTTTTCGATTTCAAGTTCAACTGGAAGTCCATGAGTATCCCAACCTGCTTTTCTAATAACCTTGTATCCTTGCATAACCTTGTATCTAGGAATTAGGTCTTTCATAACTCTTGTTAAAATATGACCTACGTGAGGCTTTCCATTTGCAGTTGGAGGTCCATCATAAAATGTAAAATACTCTCCATCTGGGTTTGCATTTAAGCTCTTTTTTATTACATTGTCATCTTTCCATTGATTTAAAATGTCTTTTTCTAATTCTACAAAAGTTTTTGAAGAATCAACTTTTTTGTACATCTTGATATTTCCCCTTTCTTTATTTATAGCACTTTGGCATTATATATTTAATGAAATAAAAAAAACTCCATCCTAAAGGACGAAGTTGTATTCGTTATACCACCTATAAGCTTTTACCCTAAAACATATTTTTACACATCAAAATCAGGGTAATTAAATTCAAGCACATTCATGCTCTAACCTTTAACGCAGGTGAACGAGATAAGCTTAATTGATATTCTTTCAGCCTCCAACTCATAGGTGATTTTCCTTAAAAAATAGTTGTGATTTTACACCTTCCAATCACTCTCTAAAAACTACATATCTAAGTACTTTTCCTAATCATAGTATTTCATTAATACTGATTATATATTAATAAACTTTTATTGTCAATTACATATACTTACCATATTTTATAAAAAATATTCTCTTTCTAATTAATAATTTTTATTAATTAATATTGACTATTAAATATGAATATGTTTTAATATATTTATACAATAACTTATCTTTATGACATAGAGATAAATGATTTGTTTTAGGAGGCTACTATGGACAATAATATTAACCCACTTATTCTTGATAAACTTACAAAAGTTTGTCTATGTAAATCTATCACTAGAGCAACTATTAAAGATAAAATCAGAAATGGCGCTTTAACAGTAGAAAAAGTTGCACAATCTACTGGAGCCACTACTGGTTCATGTCATGGTTGTAGATGCTCACAAAAAATTAGTGATTTAATTGATGGTTATGTTAATAATGAATGGTCCTAACCCCCCAAATTCCCCCATTTCTATCCCTATTACTTTATTCAAAAAGAGGTTGTCCTAAAGACAACCTCTTTTAAATTTATCCGATAGCTAGCATCCGTAACACTCCAACTTTATATGAAACTCCTCTTCCTAAAGTCAGATGAGTACTCACAGAGTAAGCGACCATCATCAAATCATAGATTTGAGATGTCTGCTTAAGCGATTCACACTAAATCAATTTTAATGAAGTTAACTAATTCATTAGTTAACTAAGTTCAAGTAACCAAATCATAGATTTGGACTTTCACTTATTTGCTTAAGTTGGAGATAACGGCTGCACACTCCTGGACGAGGTACCCCTTGAGGGTGTAAGTTCAACTAAGATTCAGATGGGGATCAACCCCCACCTGAATCAAGTTTCACTTGATACTTAAATCTTAAACTGACTTATAGCTTCTCCTAAGTTTTCTGTTAAAGCTTTTTGCAATTCAGAGTTTTCTACTATTCTGTTCATTACAACCTTAGCATAATCTATATTTTCAAGAATTTTAGTTGATTGCTCTGCTGTTAACTGAGTATTCTCAGCCATATTTTGTATTGCTTCAGCAATTTGAGTAATAGTAGCACTTACTTCTTCAGACATAGATGCCATATCCTCAGACATAGTACTTACATACTCTGCATCTTTGTTATATTGAGCTCCAGTTTCAACAAGCTTATCATAATCATTTAATACAATTGTGTCTATAAACTTAAGTATTTCCTTAGAGTGATTTGACATGTTTTCAAATACATGTTGTACTTTATTTGTTGTATCCTTTATCTTTGAAACTGCTGAAGAAGATTCCTCTGCAAGCTTTCTAATTTCTGCTGCTACTACAGCAAATCCCTTACCTTGTTCACCAACTCTAGCTGCTTCAATTGCTGCATTAAGCGCTAATAGGTTAGTTTGATCTGCTATAGATGATATAGAATCTGCCATTACTTTTATTTCTGTAACAACCTTGGCTTCTTCAATTGCTTTTATTATCTCCACTTGCTTTTCTTCATAAAGAGTTTTACCTCTCTCACTAGACTTTTTAGATTCTGATGCAACAGTTTGAGCTCTTTCACTTATTATATCTGATTTTTGGCTTCCATCTGTTGCCTTCAAGGATAATTCACTCACACTTGAATCTATTTCTTGTATAGATGCACCAATTTCTTCAGATACTGCACTGACATCATTATTTCCACTATTTATCCTCTCAGTTGCTTCACTGATATACAGCATCTTTTCATTCATATCCACAGTAGATTGAGCTAATTCTTTTGACTCTTGTACCAACTTATCCGAATCTTCCTTAATCTTTCCAACTAATTCTCTTACTGTCTTCTGAGCTGAATTAAGATTAACTATTGCTTCTCCAATTTCATCATTATATACAACTTGTGCTTCCTCAGAGAAATCATATTGAGCCAATCTCTTTGATAAAGCTGTAATATTTTTTAACGATTTACTTATGCTCTTTATAAGGGCAGCAGACATAATTGTGCTTAATACAATTCCTACAAGGACTAATACCGCTACTACTATCATCATTGTAGTTTCAGCATAGTTTAGCCTATTATATGCTTTTTCCATAGAAGTATTGATTTTTGCTGTCCCTTCATTTATATTTTCATCAAGTCTTTGTAATGTTGAATCAATATTCATTATATCGCTTTCATAACTTCTAACTATGTTGGCATCTGCTAACGAGTTATACAAAGAAGTTAAGTTATCAAAAATAAAACCATTACTAGTAACCATATCTTTAATTACTTTCTCATTTTCACTACCTTTAGCCATAGCACTTAAGTCGTTTGTATATTTTTGCATATCCTTTATATACGCTTCATACTTTGTCTTACTTTTATCCTTTGATTCTGTATCTGTGCTTATCATCATTATGTTTTTTAATTGATCAGCACTTAATATAGTACTGCTCTCTACTTTTTGTAACAAAACAATCTGCTTTACATTTACATTTATTATAGAATTTAATGAAGTTTGAACTCGCTTCATAACAATTAATGTTGAAATAGATATAATGACTAATAATGCGATTACAAAAGTCACTGTAAGCTTTAACCTAGCTTTAATATTCATATTCTTGAAGTTCAAGTTTATTTTTTTAGGATTAAGATTTACCTTTTTAAAATGTAATTTCTTAGGATTAATTTTTATATTTTTTAATATACTTGTACGATTTTTTTTGATTTTAGCCCCATTTTTTTTCATAAGTAATCCCCCTTATTATTATTGCCTATGTTATAGGTTAATACTACATTAAATGGTACATTCGGTCAATATTTGACAACGTTATCAAGTTTTAAATTTTTGATATTTTCCAACAATTTTTTATTCTTAGTTTATTTTGTTAATATTGTGATATAATCATTGTATACGTAATTAAAGGAGGGCATTTATGGCTAGTAAATTCTTCTTATATAAAGGCTTGGGCAAAAACGCCGAACAAGGAAGACCTTGGATATATATTGATGAAATTGAGGAATATGACGGAGATTATGAAAATGGAGATATAGTCGAAGTATATAATTTTAAGGAACAATTCATAGGAAAAGGTTATATTAATGACCATTCAAAGATAACTATTAGAATACTAACAAGAGATATTAATGAGGATATAGATGAAGCATTCTTTAGAAAAAGATTTAAGGATGCATGGGAGTATAGAAAAAAAATAATCGATACTTCTAGCTGTAGATTTATATTTGGAGAAGCTGATTTTCTTCCAGGCTTAACTGTAGACAAATTTGAAGACTATTATGTACTACAAATCTCCACTTTGGGCATGGAAAAGTACAGAGAGTTATTTACAAAAATTTTAGTTGAAGATTATGGTGCAAAAGGTATATTCGAAAGAAGTGACCTTGCCACTAGAGAACTTGAAGGCTTGGAACAAGTAAAAGGATTCTTAACCGAACCTTTTGATACAATGTTACAGATCATGGAAAATGGTGTAAAGTACTATGTAGATATTAAAGACGGCCAAAAAACTGGTTTCTTCCTTGACCAAAAAGAAAATAGAAAGGCTATTCATAAGATTTGCAAAGATGCTGATGTTCTGGACTGCTTTACTCATACAGGTTCTTTTGCATTAAATGCTGGTATCGCTGGTGCTAATTCTGTACTTGGGGTTGATGTATCCCAACATGCTATTGATTTTGCTACTAAAAACGCTGAATTAAATAACTTATCAGAAATAGTTAAATTTGAATGTCATAATGCTTTTAACGTTCTACCAGAATGGTCTAAAGAAGGCAGACAGTATGATGTAGTAATCTTAGATCCACCTGCATTCACTAAATCAAAGAATACTATAAAAAATGCAACAAAAGGATATAAAGAAATTAATCTTAGAGGTTTGAAGTTAGTTAAAAAAGGTGGCTACTTTGTTACTTGCTCTTGTTCACATTACATGAGTGAGAAAAACTTTAAGGAAACAATATTAGAAGCTGCAAAAGATGCTCATAGACAGCTAAGGCAGGTTGAATTCAGAACACAAGCTGCAGATCATCCAATTCTTTGGACTGCAGATGAATCTTATTATTTGAAATTCATAATATTCCAAGTTGTTTAAGATAAGTCATCTGAATATATAATCTCATATAATTTAGTCATCTTCAATAAATAACAAGTCTAAATGCTAGTCTATTTTTTGAAGATGCAAAAAAAGAGAACGAATTATAAATTCGCTCTCTTTTTTTCCTTCCATATTAGAAAGGCTATTGTAAATATAGTGGCTTGCCTAAAGTCTCTAATGTCATATCCAGTATCTTTTTGTATTTTGTCAAGTCTATAAATCAAAGTATTTCTGTGAATATATAATTTTTTTGAAGCCTCACTTATATTCAAGCCATTATCTAAAAACTCTTCTATTGTATTAATCATCTCATTATCAAATTTTATAAATTTATCTTTAAATGAATCAAATAATTCTTCTTTAACATCACTGTTAACATTATAGATAGTTTTTTCAAACAATAAGTTTTCTCCATTATAGATTTTTCCTTTAAGATTGTACTTGATACCAATCTCAATATATGAAGCTGCATCCTTATAAGCCTTAGACAATTCTTCTGTAGCTCCTTGGAAATTTTCATAGCTTATGTATGACGTAACAAATGCATCTGAAGTAATTATATCTGTTATGCTCTTGGCATGATCTAATTCATCTTCAAAGTTGCCAATTACCACTACATAATTCTTATAAACAAAACTAATTATAGCTTCACTATCATAATATTTTTTCATTAAAGATAAAACTTCATATCTGTTTTTATCAACATAAATAAGAAAAATAGTGCATTTTGCTGATAAAAAAGGAAGGGCATTATACAACGCCTCTGATGTAATACCCTTTCCTTCTAACATATCAACTATAAGTTGTTCTCTCAAAGAAAATATTTCTTCATATTTACTTTCAATAGAATACTTTAAAAGTGATGCACAAATTTCAAATCTTTTATTATAGTATAAACTAGCGCCTTGATTACTTAATGATAACTCCATAACTTTCAAACTATCCATATCCTGATCATGAATAGTATCAAAAAGAAGTTGTCCTTCATCAGTAATCAATCTAAAATCAATTCCACTACTTTCATTTAGTTTAACTAGATATTCTTTGAAGTTGTACATCTTCATTTCCTCCTAAAATACTGCTTCTTCTGTTTCCTTATCAAATACGTGGCATTTTTCCATTCTTAAAGCTACTCTAGCTGCATCTCCAACCTTAAGTTGAGTACTTCCGTTAGATCTTACAACAATAGACTTGCCATCTTTATTTAAGTAAATGTAACTTTCTGCTCCCATTAATTCAGTTACTTCTACCTTAGCTGTAAGTTCAGCTTCATGTTTTTCTCCTGCTGCTTCTTCTAAAATATTTTCTGGTCTGATACCTAAAACAACCTCTTTACCAATATATGACTTTTCCTTAAGGATTGCTGCCTTATCGTCTGGTAATACTATTTCTTCTCCCTTAAATAGTGCAACTACCTTTCCAGCCTTTTCTTGTAGAGTTACATCTAAGAAGTTCATTTGTGGACTTCCGATAAATCCTGCAACGAAGATATTAACTGGGTTTTCATATATTTCTTGTGGGCTTGCAACTTGTTGAATTATACCGTCCTTCATAACAACAATTCTGCTACCCATTGTCATAGCTTCTGTTTGGTCATGTGTTACATATATAAATGTTGTTTGTAACTTTTTGTGTAATTTAGATATTTCAGTTCTCATTTGAACTCTTAGTTTAGCATCAAGGTTTGATAATGGTTCGTCCATTAAGAATACCTTTGGTTCTCTTACTATAGCTCTTCCTAACGCAACTCTTTGTCTTTGTCCACCAGATAAAGCCTTTGGCTTTCTGTCTAATAAATGTTCTATATCAAGTATTCTAGCTGCTTCCTTAACTTTCTTTTCTATTTCTTCCTTTGGAAGTTTTCTTAATTTTAATCCAAAAGCCATGTTATCATAAACTGTCATATGAGGATACAAAGCATAACTTTGGAAAACCATTGCGATATCTCTGTCCTTTGGTGCTGTATCATTAACAAGCTTATCTCCGATCCATAATTCTCCTTGTGATATTTCTTCAAGTCCTGCAACCATTCTTAATGTAGTTGACTTACCGCAACCAGATGGTCCTACGAATACTATAAATTCCTTGTCCTCTATATCTAAGTTGAAATCTTTAACTGCTGTCACATCTCCTGGATATACTTTATAAATATGTTTTAATGATAGGTTTGCCATTGTGCATTTCCCCCTTTAGTTTTTCTTAGTTATTCTATACTTAAATTGTAACCGTTTAATGATAGTTATTCCATACGTATTTTTAACAAAACTATTTAAACATATTTGTATGAAAGTCCAAACCCTGATATATATCATTTTCTTCCATATAATCATCTATTGCATTAAGTACTTCCCACTTTTTTAAACTCCACATAGGTCCTATAAGCAATTGTCTTGGAGCATCTCCTGTTAATCTATGAATGACTATATTGTCTGGCAACATGCATATTGCCTTGGAAATAGTCTCAACATATTCATCTTTTGATAAGAATTGAAGCTTTCCTTCTTCATACAATTTTACAAGCTTAGTATCCTTCATAAGATGTAATAAATGGAATTTTATCCCTTGTATATCAGTTCTTGATAGGTACCTTACTGTTTCCAACATATCTTCTTTACTTTCTCCTGGCAAACCAAAAATAGTGTGTACAACAACATCAACTCCACTATCTCTAAGGTTTTTTACTGCCTCTTCAAAGGTTGGTAAATCGTATCCTCTATTTATTATCTTTGCAGTAGCTTCATTTGAAGTTTGAAGTCCAAGTTCTACCCATGTATATACTTTACTATTTATCTCTTTTAATAATTCTACTACATCAGCTGATAAACAGTCTGGTCTTGTGGCAATCGCAATGCCCACTACCCCCTCCATATTTATAGCTTCTTCATACTTTCTTCTAAGCTCATCCACTGGTGCATATGTATTTGTATATGCCTGAAAATATGCTATGTACTTACCATTCTTCCACTTCTTTTGCATTACCTCTTTTATATTATTGAATTGGTCTGTTATTGACATCAATCTGTTGCCAGCATAATCACCTGAACCTCTTGCACTGCAAAATATACATCCTCCAGTACTTACTTTGCCATCTCTGTTAGGACAAGTAAAACCACCATCTATTGATATCTTAAATACCTTTTCTCCGAATTTATTTCTTAAAAAGTTATTTAAACTACAGTATCTCTTGTTGCCCCATTCTTCTTTGTATGCCATAAAAATCACCTTTCAATAAAACTTTCTTTCTTAATTATAACCTATTTTGCTCATATTTTATTATATTTTTTAAGAATAAAGTAATTAAATAAAAAGTATATTTATAGAGATAATTCTCTTGGGAGTTGATTTTTTGGAAAAAAAGTTAGGACAAATATTTCAAATTGCCGCTGTTTTCATTGGAACAATAGTTGGAGCAGGGCTTGCCTCTGGAAAAGAAACAACACAATTCTTTACATCATATGGATATAAAAGTTTCGTAGGTATATTATTCTGTGGAATTTTCTATATTGCCTTATGCTCAATTGTAACTAAAATAAGTTCTGCACATAACTTAAAATCCTATAGTGAACTTATGTATACTGTAAGTCCAAATTTTTTTAGTAAGGTTACAGGAACTATCACTACTCTATATTTAATATCCTCAGCTTCTATAATTTTAGCAGGCAGTGGTGCTCTACTTCATCAATTCTTTGGACTACCTAAAATAGTAGGAACAATTATTATGGCAACTATCGCTCTAGCCACTTTATTAAGAGGTACTTCTGGTCTTATAGAAATTAATTCCTTAATAGTGCCTTCCTTATTAATAGTTATTTTTAGTCTTTTTATGTTATATGCACTATTAGAAGGTAACACAATATCATTTGAATATTTAAAAAGTATACCTCCAAAAAAGCCATCAGGTTTAGCATTTTCCACAATAATATACGTAGGTTTTAACTTAACCTGTTGTAGTGGGGTACTGGTACCATTAAGTACTGAAATTAAAAATTCAAAGAATATGATTTTAGGAATTATTTTAGGCTCAATTGGTCTTACTTTCTTATGTTTAATGATAAATACAATGCTTATGACAAATCAACCTTATATTTTTAAGTATGAGATTCCTTTACTTTATGTAGCTGATAGATTTGGTAAGCTGATCCAAGGAATTCTTCTAATAATAATTTGGTGCGAAATGTTTTCTACTGAAGTATCTGACGTTTATTCTATAAGCAAAACTTTAGACAGTGCATTCCATATTGATTATAAAAAAGCTATTTTTTTAGTTATACTAATAGCTATTCCTGTATCACAAATTGGATTTTCTAACTTAATATCAACATTATACCCTGTATTCGGTACACTAAGTTTAATATTTGTATCTCAGTGCGTGTACTTTTATTTTAAACATCCAAGTCAGAAAAAATGATATAATCTTTTTTGAGGTGTTTAATTTGGATAATATGAATTTGTTAAAGAATTGTAATTTATGTATAAGGAATTGTAATATAGATAGAACTGCTGGAAAAATAGGTTTCTGCCGTTCAACAGATGAAATTGTAATAGCAAGAGCCGCTCTTCATCAATGGGAAGAGCCTTGCATATCAGGCAAAAATGGATCTGGAACTGTTTTTTTCTCTAATTGTAATTTTAGATGTGTATTCTGCCAAAATCACGAGATAAGCCAAGAAGGTACTGGACGCTCTGTTTCCATAGAACGTCTTAGTGAAATTTTCTTAGAACTAAAGAGTAAAGGTGCACATAATATTAATTTAGTTACTCCTACACATTTTGTCCCTCAAATTATAGAAGCTATAAAAATTGCTAGAAGTAAAGGGTTGGATCTTCCTATTGTATACAATACTAATGGTTATGATTCTATTTATACTATAAAACAACTAGATGGATTTGTAGATGTATATCTACCTGATTTCAAATACTTTGACGATAAATACTCCACTAAGTATTCTTCAGCCCCTAACTATAAAGAAAATGTATTAAAAATCATAGGAGAAATGCTTAAACAAGTTGGCACTCCACAATTTGATGATAACGGCATAATGCTAAAAGGGGTAATTGTACGTCATCTTATGCTGCCTGGACTTTTATTTGATTCAAAAAAAGTTATAGATACCCTATATAAAAATTTCAGTGATTCTATTTTTATAAGCATAATGAATCAATACACTCCTTTAAACAAAGCATGTAACTACCCTGAGATAAACAAAACTTTAAATCCTAAGCACTATGATTCACTAATTGATTATGCTTTATCTATTGGAGTAAAAAATGGTTTCATTCAAGATGAGGGCACTTCAGATACAAACTTTATACCCCCATTTAACTATGAGGGAGTTTAATTATTAATCAAACTATGTTCTAAGATGAATTAAGGGAAGCTCTTTAGCCTCCCTTAATTCATCTTTTTTTAAAAATGTATTGCCCTTTTTAAACATAATTCAGCTAACATATACACTATAAATTAGTTTTTACCTAATACATAAGAACTTGGAAGTCTCACATATATATTGCCAAAACTATATTCCACTCTATTTTCTTTATCTACACATCCCCTATATTCATCTATATCCCTAGTCAAATTCAGAGCTAATAAATTTAAAGTTTCTTCCACACATAATTCTCCATATCCCCAATTAGGATTTGGATAAAGCACATCTAATCTCTTTCTCCTTGCACCTTTTATCAAATAATACTTTAGTCTATCTCCATATAAAAATGGGTCATTTCCTTTTACCAATCCCCATTCCATTAATAAAGCAGCTGAACCAGTCACATGAGGTGTCGCCATAGATGTACCTGATTTAACATCAAAACTTCCTCCAGGCACAGCAGATATTATAGCATTTCCTGGTGCCACTAAATCCGGCTTAAACTGTCCATTAAGTTGAATTAAGCGTCCTCTTCCTGAAAAAGCTGAAATAACATTGGTTACATAATCATAACTTCCCACTGATATCACACCTCTTACTGTTGCTGGTATCCCCAAGGTATTATATACATTAGGTTGTAAAAACTTCGTGTCAGGACTAAGCCCCTCACTGATTGGCATCCATAAATCATATTCTCCTGTATATTCTGATTCATTGGTTATTCTTAGAGACCAAGTTCCTCCTTGCTCAAAAGTTTCTCCTATAGGCAATAAGGTAATTACTATTTCTCCAATTATATCGAATGGTTTTGGTCCTGTATTATAAATCAATCCAACATTCTGTCCAATTCTAACTTGATTAAGTCCTTCTGCTAATCTTATACTGCCACTTCTGTTCCCTTCTGGTGATACTATTTCTAAAGATAATTGTGTTAATACAGGTTTATATAATTGTAGGATTACCCCGCTCTCCCCTGCTGCTATTGCAAAATCTATATTGATAGACTCCTTTGTTACTATGCCACCAGCATGATGAGCTGCTTCTCCTTCATTACCTGTAGCTATAACTATAGTTACTAGTTCTAAGCTGCTCATAACTTGAATATACTGCTCTAATAAGCTTGTACCATTATGTGCTCCATCGTTTGTACTCATACTTATATTTATAACAGTAGGTTGGTTCAATTCTTGAGACTTATCAATAAGAAACTTTATTCCTCTCATTATTTGTGTGCTTAAAGCATAATTAGCATTACCATACCTTGTAGTTTTCACCATTGCTATAGAACTGTTATATGCAACCCCTCTATTCTCTAATGGAATGTTTCCACCTCCACAAGCTATTCCAGCCACATGTGTTCCATGTCCAACAGGGTCATCTGCCATTACTATACTTAAAGGATTTTTGCTTTTTATTGCTGCATTAATCTGTTCTTTAGTATACACCTTTGAGTTATCAGTCAAATCATAAATGAACTCTATTCTTGTTGTTCCATCTGTATTCATAAACGCTGGATGAAGATAATCAATTCCCGTATCAACAAAGCCTACAAGTATTTTTTCACCGGATAGCCCATATCGATCCCAAGCTTGAGGAATACATGACGCCTTATTGCTGTTAATATCAGAAGTGAATAACGCCTTAGGTAATTCAGCATATGATATTCCTTCAATAAGATTTATCTTTTCTATTTCTGCTGCTGGTAAGGTTAATATCCCAAACCCAAAATCTAAATCTTCAAACTTAACTCCATTTTTTTGTGCAGATTGAGCCACCTTCTCTTTGTTATTTCCAAACAAAACTACAACCTCTATTTGTCCTGTGTTAATAATCTCCTTAGCTGACACTTTTATTATTTTTTCTTTTAGTCCTTGAGCGGAATTAAGTAATATGTTAATTAATCCTTCAAATTTATCCTTAATGTGTCCCACCCCAAATGAATTTGTCTTCATAACTATATATTCTATTGTTATACCAATTAGAATTCCTGCAACTTATTTTGCAAGAAAAACTGCTACGAATAAACTATAAAAAAAAGCTAGATAAGAACCTTCACTCTCATCTAGCTAATATTTTACAAATTAATTTCAATCTTTACTGCCTTTGCTAAAACTTTAATCTCTTTAAAGTTTGCAGTTTCAGTCTTTACAGTTCCCTTATTGCTTAAAATTAATGCCTTTGCACTATCTAATCTCTTTAACTGTCTTATAACAACTTCACCATTTAGTTCTAATAAATATATACCAGTTGTATCAAACTCTTTCACATGACCACATAATACTAAATCTTCACTTTGTATTCTATATCCTATCATGTCATCATTGTCTACTTTTACATAAAAGGCTTTATCCTGTGGAATTCCTTCTATCTTGTTAAGATTTATGGCTAATTGCCTAGAACCAAGAACCTTTTTTAAGCTAGAATCATATACTGGAACATTTTTCAACACTGAAGCAAACGCTTGATTCCACACATCATCTACTTCAACATTCTTTTGTTTCTTTTCATGAACACTTATCTTAAGTTCTTCTTTTTCCTTTTGTAGGTCTTCATCTGTTGCTACCATGCTTACATCATTTAAGCTAACATTTAAAGCCTTTTCTACTTTTTGTATAAATGATTCATTTATAATCTTTCTTCCAAGCTCTACATCATTAATATATTTCTCAGCTACACCTAATTTTTTAGCCAAAATTTTTTGTGTTATGTTGGCTTTAATTCTTGCGTCTTTGATTTTCTCCCCAACTCTGCTCACTTTATATCATCCTTTCTGCTGACTCTTATACCATTCTCTTTCTTCAATTAAATGATCTAATAAATAACTAAAAGTCCATTGACTTGAAGTATTTGTTACTACTGCCATTATTGCATCTGGAATAGTCTTTTTTATATACGTTATACTACTTTTGATATCTTTATCATTGTAACTATTAAATAGTATTACTTTCTCCTTTGGTAATACTTTATCTGATATAGCAAATTTAAAACCAGTTAATATATCTTTAATTTTCATTTCTGCCATATCTTCTTGTATCATAATGACTTTAGCTCCATTTGAAGATATCTTTTTGATTTCTTCTTCACTTAACCCATAAGTGAGTAATGCCTTGCGATTTTCTAACAATAAAAAACACCTCTCATTTCTCATTCCTTACTTTATTTTTTCTGGTTCTCCAATTTCATCTGCATTCTCAACAGTTACTGATTCCATAACTTGATCTTCATATGGTTTATCTGAATAATCTGTTTTTGTTGAAACTATTTGATCTGCAACTTCTATTCCTTCAATAACCTTTCCAAAAGAAGCATATTGACCATCTAAATGTGGAGCATCTGCTACCATTATAAAGAATTGGCTTCCTGCTGAATCTAAGGCCATTGATCTAGCCATTGAAATTACACCCTTTGTATGCTTTAAGTTATTATCAAAGCCGTTTTTTGTAAATTCTCCTTTAATTGAGTATCCTGGGCCGCCCATACCAGTACCTTCTGGGCATCCCCCTTGAATCATAAAACCAGGTATTACTCTGTGGAAAATTAACCCATCATAAAATCCTGCTTTAGCTAAGCTAACAAAATTCTTAACTGTATTTGGTGCTATTTCTGGATAAAGCTCTACTTTAATCGCTCCACCATTTTTCATCTTTATTGTAACTATAGGGTTCATATTAAACTCTCCTTTTAAATCTAATTTTATTTAGTCTTGTATATTAGTATTGACTATCTATATTTGAATTATATATTATTTCAATTAATTAGTGAATTATTTAATTAGTGAATAACTAAGATCTATCACTTCTTTGGTATTTAGTGAATTATATATTTCTATTTTTCTTCCATCTTCCTCTTTAAGCAAGGACTTTTCATCTAACTTTCTTATAAGCTGTCTTACGGTTCCTTCACTTCCATCTATAATGTTAACACTTGGTCCAACTATCTTTCTTAATGTTTCCTTTATGAATGGATAATGAGTACATCCTAAAACTATAGTTTCTATTATGTCATCTTTATATGGCCTAAACTTGTTTTCAAGAAATTCCTTAAGTTCATTTCCTTCAAGTATTCCTTTTTCAACAAACTCTACAAGACCTGAACATGGCATAGGTACTATATCTACTTCTTGATTACAAGTGTTCAATAAATTATTAAACTTATCTTCTGATAAGGTTAATTGAGTAGCCATTATAACAACCTTTCCTCTTTTATGGTGCTCAACTGCTGGTTTAACAGCTGGTTCTATTCCTATTATAGGTATATCTTTATACTTTGATCTTAAATCTTTAATCGCTACTGATGTAGCTGTATTACAAGCTATAACTATAGCTTTAGCCTTCTTATCTAATAAAAATTCAACTGCGTTGAAAGTTAACCTTTTAGCTTCTTCAACAGACTTAACACCATAAGGAGCATTTAAAGAATCTCCGTAATATATTAGATTTTCTTTCGGTAATAATTCTATAGCCTTCCTCATAACACTTAGCCCACCTACTCCTGAATCAAAAAAACCTATAGGCATATTTCTTAAGTCTTCTAACTTCATCTTTCTCACTCCATTACTATTAAGACATCTTCAAAAATAAATAAGTCTATACACACCCAATACTCTAACTTATTGCTTGTTTTCAGATGTCTAAGAACTTTTTAAAATACCATTATAGATTATATTATATATCAATTATTCATACTCTTCATAATAATTTTCTGTTTTTTCTTTATATTATTAATATTTTCTTTTATAATTATAATTAATACTATATAAGGCATCTTCAAAAAAATAAATACATATGCCTGATGTTGATTTTCCATAGTGAGGTGTAGATATGCGATTGATTCCAATAGAATGTGTTCGAGAAAACACATACTTAGCAAAAACTATATATGACGATAATGGATTTCCTTTATTAAAAGAGGGAGTACTACTTACTGAAACACTTTTGAAAAAATTAGAAAGTATATATATAAAATATATATATATAGTAGATAAATACAGTTCGGAAGAAATTGAAGATATAATTAAACCAGAGTTGAAACAAAAATCCATTCTGGCGATTAAGAATTCATTTAAAAACATTGAGCAACTTTATAACTCTGCAAGCAATAACCAAGATGCTTTTGCAAATAACGATGATTTATTAAAGCAACAAGATAATTACATTATGCAAATACAAGAAGTGGCAGAAGAATTACTAGACAACATATTATGCAACGACAAGCTTTTGGTTAACTTAGTTGACATAAAAAGCATGGACAATTATACATATCAACATTGTATTAATGTTGCCATTTTATCAGTTGTAATTGGCTTAGGAATGAAATTACTTAGATCTGAATTGCTAAACCTTACAGTAGGAGCTATATTACATGATATAGGCAAAATATTTATTTCTAAAAGTATATTACTTAAAAATGGTGCCTTAACTGATGAAGAATATTGTGCAATGAAGATGCATCCTGAAAAAGGTTATAGTTATCTTTCTAATTCTTCATGCATATCAGCTAGTGCTAAAATGGTAATATTGCAACATCATGAACGATATGATGGGTTGGGATACCCTAATAGGCTTAAAGAAGATAAAATAAATAAACTTGCTCGAATTGTTTCTGTGGCTGATGTTTACGATTCCCTAACTTCTGATAGACCTTACAGAAAAGCTCTATCACCAAATTATGCTTTTGAATATATAATTGGCAATGTGTATTCTATGTTTGACTATAATGTTGTTCAAACATTTTCTAAGGTAATAGTTCCATATCCTGAAGGAACTTTGGTTAGATTAAGTAATGGAGATATTGCTGTAGTAGAAGATACTTTTCCTGAATATCCATTACGACCAACTATAAGGATAATTAGAAGTAATGAAAAAGAGAAAGAAGGTTCATTAATTAACTTAGCCAATAACCTTTCTTTAGTTATATCTAATATTGAATATACTGTCTATTAACTAGCAACCTAATCTTATTTTATTTCTGCTTAGTATCTCAAAGGAGTAGCTTGATGTATTAACAAAAGGATTTTCACTTACAATACGTTGAGCTTCTTCTAGATTATTGGCTTGAAAAATCAGAGTTCCTCCATTTTTATTGTAAGTTCCTCCACACCATAAATACTTTGAAAGGCTCATTTCTTTATTCTTTACATTCTTTTCTCTTATATTCTTTTTACTTTCCTCATCTAATTTATAATTAATCTTTACGAATATTCCCAAATTCTTTGTCATAAAAATTACCCCCTAAGTTTATTTTTTAATTATTTATATTCTTGCTTTTAAAAATATATTCCTACTTTTTATCTCGAACATTTGTTTGTTATAATAATTATAGTCGAACATATGTTTTATAGTCAATACATATTTCTATATTTTTTTTAAATCTATTCTTAACAAACGAAAAAGTGACTTTAACAAACTTCACTCTGCTAAAATCACTCTTAATTCACTACCTTTTGCTATTTATATTTTGATTCACTGTATCAAGCACACCTTTAATCTCATCACTTTCTATGACTAAGCGTGAAGACTTATTATCTAGCATATCAACCTTATCTAAATCATATGCATACGCTTTTTTATTCTTAAAAACTACAGGAATTTGTACTTTATAATTTTCACTCTGAAGATCTATGTAACCATTAAGTACTTTGCCTTGATTAGCATCTCCAATATCTCTTACTGCTGTTATTTTACCTGCATTATACCATTCTAAAGATTTATTTAAAGCCTGTTCTATTGTAGCTGTTAAATCCATAGGTTCTTGTATTGTATCAGATATAACGACTTTAACCACTTGAGTATCTTTCTCGCCTTTTGTTAAATCCATTGTAAATTTATAATCCTTTTGCCCACACCCAATCAATCCAAAAGTAATTACACACATCATTATAATAACTACATTCTTTTTTATCCTTCTCAAAATACCCTCTCCTATCCTAACTGTTATCAGCCCTTCTACATTAATAACTTATTTATATTTTATAATAACACTTTTTAAGTTTCTATAGCATTTTATGCACATAAATATCATAAAAAAATACTTATCCTATCATGTATAATCCTTGAGCTTATCAAGTAAAACTTGATTCAGGTGGGGTATATCCCCATCTGAATCTTAGTTGAACTTATCCAGGAGCGTGCAGCCGTTATCTTCAACTTAAAGAAGTTGGAGTGTTACGGATGCTAGCTATCGGATAAATTCTATAAGTTTCCTATAATGAAAAATCCTGAAGCTATACACAGCCTCAGGATTTTTACTATACTTATATAAATTATACATAGGGCAATTTTATTATGCTACAGCATCCGTAAAAAATACGTATTTTATCTGCTACGCATATTAGATTTATTATTTATTTTCAGCAGCTAAATCAAATACTGGAACATCTACATTTTCTACTCCGTTCTTTTTAACATTTACAAGAGCTCTGAAGGTATCAAGTGCTGTCATAACTCCAATATTTCTTTCTATAGCAGCTCTTCTTATATGGAAGCCATCTCTCTTAGAATCATTAGCCTTAGTTGGAGTATTTACAACTAAATCTACTTCGTTATGTTTTATAACATCCATTATATTAGGGTGATCTTCACTTAACTTTCTTACCACCTTAGCTTCAATACCAGCAGTTGCTAATAAAGCAGCTGTGCCTTCTGTTGCTATGAATTCATAACCTAAATCACCTAAAGGTCTAACTATTTCTAAGAATTCTTCTTTATCATGCTTATTTACAGTTGCAAGTATCTTTTTCTTTGGTAGAGAGTACATATTAGCCCCTACAAAGCCTTTGTATAGAGCTTCTAATATATTTCTTCCTACACCAAGAACTTCTCCTGTAGATCTCATTTCTGGTCCAAGAGATACCTCTACGTTTGGTAGCTTTTGAGTTGAGAATACTGGAACTTTAACTGATACGAAATTTGGTTCTTTGTATACTCCAGTTCCATATCCCATATCCTTTATCTTTTCTCCAAGCATTACTCTTGTTGCTATATCTACTATTGGAACTCCACTTACCTTACTGATATATGGAACGGTTCTTGATGCTCTTGGGTTAACCTCTATTACATAAAGACTTCCTTCAAACTCTATGAACTGTATGTTTATCATACCTTTTATTCCTATACCAAGTGCTAACTTCTCAGTGTATTCTAATACCTTTGCCTTAATATTTTCACAAATATTTTGGCTTGGATACATAGTTATACTATCCCCTGAGTGAACTCCAGCTCTTTCAAGATGCTCCATTATTCCTGGTATTAATATATCTTCTCCATCAGAGATTGCATCTACTTCTATTTCTCTACCCATTAAGTACTTATCAATTAATATTGGGTTCTTATGGTCCTTTTCAAAAGCATTCTTTAGGTAGAAGGTTAACTCTTCTTCATCATGAGTTATTTCCATTCCCTGTCCGCCTAAAACATAGGATGGTCTAACAAGTATTGGGAAACCTAATTTTCTAGCCTCTTCTAATCCTTCTTCTAAGCTCCAAACTCCCTTACCCTTTGGTCTTGCTATTCCAAGTCTTTCAAGAAGTTCATCAAACTTTTCTCTATCTTCTGCCATATCAATTTGATCTGCAGTTGTTCCAAGAGTTACTACTTTCTTTTCTTTTAAGAATTCAGCAAGCTTTATTGAAGTTTGACCACCAAATTGTAGAATTACTCCATCTGGCTTTTCTTTGTCAATTATATTTAATACATCTTCTTCTGTAAGTGGTTCAAAATATAACTTATCTGACATATTGAAGTCTGTACTTACAGTTTCAGGATTGTTGTTTACTATAATTGTTTCAATACCAAGCTTTCTTAAAGCCATTACGCAGTGAACAGAAGCATAGTCAAATTCTATTCCTTGACCAATTCTTATTGGACCTGAACCTATAACCATAACCTTCTTCTTATCTGATACTTCAACTTCATCATATTGATCATAAGTTGAGTAATAATATGGAGATAGTGCTTCAAATTCTCCACCACAAGTATCAACCATTTTGTATACAGGCTTAACATTCCAAATACTTCTCAATCTATATACATCTTCTGGTGACACTCTTAGCATATCTGCTATTGCCTTATCTGAGAAACCTTGTTTCTTAAGCTTGTATAACCATTCTTTATCTAGGTTATCTATGTGACTTAATCTTAATCTTTGTTCTTCTTCAACTATTCCCTTGAACTTCTTGATGAAGAACATATCTATACCTGTAATTTGAGCAACCTTCTCCATTCTGTAATCTCTTCTTAGCATTTCAGCTAAAGCAAAGATTCTTTCATCATCTGGTGACATTACTCTTCTCTTTAATTCACTGATACTAAGTTCTCTGAATTTTTTATGTTCTAAAGAATACTTTCCTATTTCTAATGAACGTACTCCCTTTAAGAAAGCAGCTTCGAAGTTACTTCCTATAGCCATTACTTCTCCTGTTGCCATCATCTTTGTTCCTAGTTCTCTATCTGCCCCTGTGAACTTATCAAATGGCCACTTTGGTATCTTACAAACTACATAGTCAAGAGTTGGTTCAAAGCAGGCATAAGTCTTTTGAGTAACTGCATTCTTTATTTCATCAAGTCCATAACCTAAGGCTATCTTCGCAGCAACTTTAGCTATTGGATAACCTGTAGCCTTTGATGCTAGAGCTGATGAACGTGAAACTCTTGGGTTGATTTCTATTACTGCATAATCAAAAGAATCTGGATTTAGTGCAAATTGTACGTTACATCCACCTTCAATTCCAACTGCATTGATTATATCTATAGATGCACTTCTAAGCATTTGGTACTCTTTATCTGATAAAGTTTGGCTAGGGGCAACAACTATACTGTCTCCAGTATGTATTCCTACTGGGTCTATGTTTTCCATGTTACATACTGTTATACAAGTTCCAAAGCTATCTCTCATAACTTCGTACTCTACTTCTTTCCAGCCTTTAACACTCTTTTCAAGAAGAACTTGGCCTATGGTACTTAATTGTATTCCTGACTCAAGAGTTTCTCTTAATTCTTCTTCATTGTCAGCAATTCCACCACCAGTTCCCCCTAAGGTATAAGCTGGTCTTACTATAACTGGGTAACCAATCTTGTTTGCAAAGTTAACTCCTGATTCTATATCTGTTATGATTTCACTTTGTATTACTGGTTGCTTTATTCTGTTCATCATATCTCTGAACAGTTCTCTATCTTCTCCCTCTTTAATTGAAGCTATAGAGGTTCCGATTACCTTAACATTATGCTTTTCTAAGATTCCCTTATCATGTAATTCAACTGCAAGGTTAAGTCCTGTTTGACCACCCATTCCTGTTAAAATACTGTCTGGTTTTTCTTGTATAATAACTTTTTCAACAAACTCTACTGTTAATGGTTCTATATATACTTTATCTGCAACTTCTCTATCAGTCATTATAGTAGCTGGGTTAGAGTTTATAAGAACAACCTCTACTCCTTCTTCTTTTAATGCTTGACAAGCTTGTGTTCCTGAATAGTCAAACTCTGCTGCCTGACCTATAACAATTGGACCTGATCCTATAACTAATACTTTTTTAATATCTTTATTTAATGGCATTTCTCTTCCCCTCCTATAATGAATACTTCATGAACTCGTCAAAAATATAATCGCTGTCCTTTGGTCCTGGACATGCTTCTGGATGGAATTGTACTGAGAATATTGGTAATGATTTGTGTCTCATTCCTTCCACAGTTCCATCATTAACATTTACATGAGTCACCTCTACATCTTGTGGTAGAGTTTCAACATAGTATCCATGGTTTTGAGAAGTTATATGCACCTTATTTCCTACTAAATCTTTAACTGGATGGTTACAACCTCTGTGACCAAATTTAAGTTTGGCAGTTTTGCCACCAAGAGCAAGAGCTATAAGTTGGTGACCAAGACATATACCTACTATAGGTTTCTTTCCAACTATTTTCTTAATTTCTTCTATTGCTCCAACTACATCTTCTGGATCTCCAGGTCCATTAGATAAGAATACTAAATCTGGATTTACTTCTAATATTTCTTCTGCTTTTGCATCTGCTGGGAATACAGTAACTTTACAATCTCTTTTCACAAAACTGTTTATAATGTTGCTCTTTATTCCAAAATCCATTATTGCTACATGTTTTCCCTTACCTGCTACCTCATAAACTTCTTTAGTTGTAACAGTTTTAACTGCATCAACATTAGAAAACTCTTTGATTTTAGACATAGCTTCTTTTTCTGATAATTCTTCTAAAGCTATTATCCCTCTCATTGTTCCACTATTTCTTAAAATCTTTGTTAATGCTCTGGTATCAAGACCTTCAAGGCCTATTATCTTGTTTTGTTTTAAATAATTATCTATTTCTAACTCACATCTAAAGTTGTTAGGATTGTCACACTTTTCTCTAACAATAAATCCTTTTACCTTAGGTGATTTTGACTCTCCATCTTCTAGGTTTACTCCATAGTTTCCTATTAACGGATATGTCATTGTTACGATTTGCCCATAATAAGATGGATCTGTAAGTACTTCTTGATATCCTGTCATTCCTGTGTTGAATACTACTTCACCCACAGTATCTTCTAAATATCCAAAGGCTTTACCTTCAAATGTCACTCCATTTTCTAAAATAAGTTTTGCTTTCATAGTAATGTCCTCCTTAAAACTATAAAGCAAAATACACTTATAAAAAGGTCTAATTTCACAAAGCTATATATGAGAAAAGGACACCAGAGGATTAATTAATGGTATTAATCCCCTCTTGTCCTTCATATCTAAAGCTAAGTAGCTTATTAAACAAATCTATAATATTGCATGATAATTTATTAAAACCTATCATTGCACATACTCCTTTCTGGCCTCACAGGACCAATTTAAAGTGTATTTTAACTTCTTTTTTCTTACTTTTCATTGTATTTTAAAACACTATATACGTCAAGTATATTTTTGTTTCCTGTTATTCTTTAATAAGGCATATTCAAAAATAAATAAATCTACATGCTATTTATTTTCAGACGCCTAATGGAAATTCAACAGTAAATATTTTTGTTTATGGAAAAAGTAGTGTACGGTCAATTCAACATACACTACTTTTTCCCTTGAAACTTTTTAAAGTTTACACTATGTATCTTTATGGGATACACTTTGAAGTTCCCTTTAAATCCTTTATTTGCATCGGAGGTTGTCCCTCACAATTTAGAATTAAAGCTCCTTCTTGCTTATTGAGTTTTTCCTTAGATTTATAACCTGTGGAATTACAAATCTTTGTATATAACTTTTTTTTGCAACTTCGTTGTCCTATTGAAGTCTACTTTATTATTATCTATAACCCTAGGTTTTGTCAATGGGATATATGCAATTATACTTATTTTAAAATGAATAATAGTAACTTTTTATACTAAAACTCATATTTATATATAGATATAAAAATTTTTAGAGGTCTAAGAATGACTATTTACGATGATGATAACAGATTTAGCTTCCACAACAATTTTACTATATTCAACGAAGACCAAGATTTTGATGCTGTAGGTGAGTATGAAGTAGATATCCCATATACTTATGCTCCAATTTATGTGGATGAAGAGGAAATGGACGAAACAAGAGAAAACAGAAGCATGTTTCCTGGCCAAGGAGGACCTTCTAAACATCCAGGTGGTCCGCCTAAACCTCCAGGACCTCCACCAAAGTTTCCAGGCCAAGGTGGCTTTCCTAACTTTCCAGGAAACTTCCCACCACCTCCTGCAGTTAACGTTCCCCCTCAAGCCCCTCCACCTTTTATACCATCAAAGGAGGGATTTGGTGCAACTAACGCACCTATAATAAAAGCTGTAGGTCCAAAATCTATAGCACCTTGCAGATTTAAATTCACTTATATATGGCAAACTAACGGTCGTTCCTATTGGGCATATATAACTCATGTAGATAGGTACTCTATTGCTGGTTGGAGATTTATGTTCTTCAAGTGGGTTTACTTTGGACTTGATCTTAACAGAATTGAAAGTTTTGTTTGTTATTAACTAAAAATCAAGGCATTTTGAAAAAATATTCACAGCATATTTTGCGTTATTTTTTATTTCAATGTACCTAAAAAAGGAGTACCTTTTTCATAAAGTACTCCTTTTGACTTTTGTCAAAAATATTTGGTTATATCATAAAGAGAATCAAGGTAAATATACCCACTGTCATGATCAAAACAAAAAACATCTTTTTGTTTTTCTTTATAACTATGCTTTTCAATTAAATCTTTTACTGTTTTTTCTTTATCTTGTTTATGATCATCTGCATATAAGCTATCATAAAAAGAACTAACTAAAGATAATCCTGCTATCATCATAAGAATATACATCTGCATAGCTATCATCCCCAACAATATTACTTTAGTTATATTATTGGTAGAATCTCTTTTTGTACCCCTAAGTGTTTAAGGTTATTAAGGGATTTATATTTAATGATATAAAAATTTTCTTTGTCCTTTAATTATTTCTTAATTACCTTTATAAACTTAAATTTTCCTACATTAATTATATCTTCATTTTTTAACTGAATTTTAAGAAAATCTTCCACTTTTTCATCATTAATTTTTACAGCTCCTGAAACAACTAATCTTCTTGCTTCACTTCTACTTGCACATAAATTACCTTTGACCATAGCTGCTAGTAAATCATCTTCAGTTGATAATTCAACTTCTTTTATTTCTGTAGGGTTTTGCTTTTTTTCAAATACCTTTATAAAATTTTGTTTAGCTTCCTCTGCATTGTCCTTTCCATGGTATATTTCTGTAATAATGCTAGCTAGTTCAAGCTTAATGTTCTTTGGATTTTCTCCTGATTCTAGTCTTTCCTTTATTACATTTATATCTCTTGGATGCACATCTGTAGCTAATTGAAAGTATTTTATTATCATATCATCTGGTATTGTCATTGTTTTGTTGAATATATCTATAGCACTTTCTTCTATACCAATGTAATTTCCAAGACTCTTGCTCATCTTATCCGTACCATCAGTACCTTCTAAAAGTGGCATCATCATTACTACCTGAGGTTCTTGCTGAAATTCCTTTTGCAGATTTCTTCCCATTAGTAAATTGAATCTTTGATCAGTTCCTCCTAATTCTATATCTGCTTTTAACTCAACTGAGTCCATAGCTTGCATTAATGGGTAGAAAAATTCATGAATTCCTATGCTCTGCCCATTTTGAAATCTATTCTTAAAATCTTCTCTTTCCATCATTCTTGCCACTGTGCATTTTGAAGCAAGTGATAAAACATCTGCAAAATTAAGCTTTGATAACCATTCACTGTTAAACTTAACCTCAGTTTTTTCTGGATCTAATATCTTTAGTAACTGCTCTTTGTAAGTCTTAGCATTTTCTAAAACCTTGTCTCTGTCTAATTGCTTTCTTGTTTTACTTTTTCCTGTAGGGTCCCCAATCATACCAGTAAAATCCCCCAGGATTATAACTGCCCTGTGACCTAAATCTTGCATTTGTTTAATCTTTCTAAGCACCACAGCATGACCAAGATGTATGTCTGGAGCTGATGGATCTAAGCCTAGTTTAATTGTTAATGGTTTATTATTCTCTATACTTTTCTTTAGTTTACTTTCAAGATCCTCTAAGCCTATTATCTCGTCAGCACCTTTTGCCATAATTTCTAATTGTTCTTTTAACTCTACCATTTTTATTTCCTCCTTGTTATTATGCCTCTTCAAAAAAATAATCATTTCCAGCAAATTTGGAGTTATTATTTATTTTTAGACGCCTAAAGCAAATAAAAAAACTCCCGTTCTCTAGAAATTCTAGAGGACGAGAGTATATCACGCGTTACCACCTCAGTTTATTAACTGTGTCACCACAATTAACCTTATCAAGTACGATAATAATATTTTTATTATGATACTCTAGCACTATAACGGGTGCAGGATTCCGAAAACAGCCTACTTTCATAAAGATTTTGGTGTTTAGCTCTGAGACGTATTCAAAATATCTTCTTTGCTTCTTTTCACCAACCAGAAGCTCTCTGAAAAAGAATTATATTTTTACTCTTTCTCTTCTTTGCTTTATTTTTATAATATTTTAATTAATTGTAATCCTTTGGATTTAGCCTGTCAACAATTTTTGTTTATTTTTTATATTGAAGTGGCATATTATACTTAGTAAATAATTTTAAGTTTTTATTTTTAAAATCAAACTATTGAAAGGTGGTTATTAATATGAAAAATACAGTTTCTTTTTTCCGTTGTGAGTTATGTGGAAATATAGTTGAGATTATTAACGAAGGTGGCGGAACCTTATCTTGTTGCGGTAAGCCCATGAAAAAACTTGAAGCCAACACTTCAGATGGTGCACAAGAAAAGCATGTACCTGTTGCTGAAAGAAGAGATGATAAGGTGTTTGTAAGGGTTGGCTCTGTAGGCCATCCAATGTTAGATGAACACTATATTCAGTGGATTGCTATGGTTACAGCAGATACTGTTGACAGAGTTGCCTTAGTGCCAGGATCAAAACCAGAAGCAGTTTTCAGTTATAAAGGTGAAGCTGAAATCTATGAATACTGCAACATACATGGATTATGGAAGAATAACTTATAAAAAATAAGGGTTGCTCTGAATTTGTATTTACGCAAATTCAGTGGCAACCCTTTTAAACTTATTAAGATCTAAATACAACCTCTTCCTTAGAGAACATATATCTTGCAAATAATACTGCTAAGGCTGTATAAACCATATTCCACAATATAACTATTACAAAATGGTCAAGTCTAAAAATTCCTGCCATTAATTCTTTCATTAGGCACACTGTATTCATTATTGGAATATGGAAGTATTTTATTGCTATACTCTTTGCATCAAAGGCAAATGGCACATAAGATAAAATCATGGCAACCATATAAACTCCTGATAAATATGAATTGGCTTCCTTTATTGATCTTGCATAAATACTTAAAGCTATTTGTAAAGCACCTACAGTTAAAATTAAGAATAGACATACTATTCCTATAGGTAATAAGAATTTAGCATTAACAAAGGCTATTTCAGAGCCATTAAGCATCATCTTGAAAGATATTCCCATAGCTGCTAATGTACAGCTTAAAGTTATTATGCCTATGATTGCCAATGCGACTATCTTAGCCCATACTATTGATATTCTGCTTACTGCTGTTGATAATAAAGGTTCTATAGTTCCTCTTTCCTTTTCTCCTGCACAAAGGTCTACTGCTATCCCCATTGTTGGTGCTAGTATAAGAATTACTAATATTGATGGAAGCATCATTAATATACCTTGTACCATTCCTGTTTGCGCATCATTTCCTGATTTGATTTCTGATATATTTTTATTTTCTACATTAAATGGTTTTAATATTGAAGCATCTATATTCTTTGCTTGTAATCTCTTTACTGCTAACTGCTGACTGTATTCACTAAGCATATTTGAAACTGTGCTCTTTAACATGGATGAATCCTGTGATTTATCATCATAGGTTAACTTAATTTTAGCCTGTTGCTCCTTACTTACACTCTCATCAAAAGCCTTTGGCACTTCTATGATTAATGATGTTTCTCCATCCTTTAATGACTTTTCTGCATCACTAAAATCTTTAATCTTAATTTTAATTTGTTGTTGTTGATTTAATAAATCTCTAACAGATGATTTCCCCTCATCCTTTATTGTTACAGTAAAAGTTTTATTACTTGTGCTCATACTGCTTTCTGCTAGTTTACTTAATCCAAATGTCATCAATGGATAAAGTAATATAGGTAGTAATATTCCAAGTATTATTGTCTTTTTATCTCTTAATATATCTATTAATTCTTTCTTTAAAACTGTTACGAAATGATTCATGATTCTATGCCTCCTTAATTAAGTTTACAAATACTTCTTCTAAGTCATCATTATTGTATTTTTCTTTAAGTCCAGTAATAGTACCTTCTTCTACAATTTTGCCTTTGTGTATGATTATAACTCTATCACAAAGCTTCTCTACTTCCTTCATAGAGTGGCTAGATAAAAGTATAGTCTTTCCTTCTTCCTTGCACTTTCTAATAAAATCATGAATAGTTCTTGCTGCAGTAACATCAAGTCCAGTAGTTGGCTCATCAAAAAGCATTATACTTGGATAATGAACTATACTTCTTGCTATAGAAACTTTCTGTTTCATTCCCCTTGAGAACTTTCCAACTCTTTTGTCTGCGTATTCCTTCATGTCCAAATCTTCTACAAGCTCATTTATTCTGCCTTCAATTTCTTCCTTCTTAACATCATTAAGTTCAGCAAAATATCTGATGTTTTCTCTTGCTGTCAATCTATCATAGATTCCTACCTCTCCACCAAAAAGTATACCTATATTTCTTCTCACCTCTGCTGGATTCTTCATAACATCAAAATTATTAACATTTATTGTTCCACTAGTTGGAGTAAGCATTGTAGATATCATTCTCATGGTTGTAGTCTTTCCTGCACCATTTTCTCCAAGAAGTCCAACAATTTCGCCCTTATCCAAATTGAAGCTTACATTGTCTACTGCCTTCTTTACGCCCTTTTTCTCTTTAAACTCTTTTACTAAGTTCTTTACTTCTAACATAATAACAACCTCCTATAACCCCTTTTTCTTTTTTTTATATGCTGAATATAATTTTACATTTATCACTGTAAACTCTAATATTATTAAAGCCCACATTATTAAGAATCCAATGGAAAACTTCTCATTGTCCAGTATCCTTAAAATTATAGTCAAAGCTAGTAATATAGCTTCTATTGAAGTAAATACTGTTGTTAGCTTTCTAAGTCTTCCTAAAATCTTAGCCTTATCCTCTGGACTGCTGTACAATTCTTCAGATAAACACTTATCTGCATCACATTTAAAATAATTCCATCCAAGTTGACTATAGCTGTATGTCCAACCACATTCTTCAATGAAACTTAAATAACTATCTCCATCTTTGGTCCACCAAGGATTATAATCTAGCTTATAAATTACATCCTTAGGCTCCACACTTCTAAACCTATATATAACTAGTAACTTTGTATCTACAAATTCAAATCCCTTCTTGCTCATTTCTCTTAGCCATTCTTCTTCTTTCTCATAGTTCCAAGCTAAAAACATCTTAAAAAATCTGAAATACTTCATCTGCTCACCTACTCTACCCCTCAAATATCTTTGCACTATTTTCATATAAGATTTTAAGTCTATGGTGTTGAATCTCCATTAGTTCTTTTCCTAAATCAGTAACCACATAATTCTTTCGTTTTGAATCAGTTTCATCTGCAATTTCTTCAATAAAACCTTCCTTCTTCAACTTTCCTAAAGCTCCATACAAGGTCCCTGGTCCAAGTTTTACTGTGCCCTCACTCATCTCATTAACCTTCTGCATTATCCCATAACCGTGAATAGACTCAGTTAAGGATAGTAAAATATAATAAGTACTCTCTGTTAATGGAATGTGTTTTTCTAAATCTTCATTCATTAAATTCACTTCCTACGAAACTGATTGGTATATTTTTTATATCGCCTCTCAATATATCGTCAAGCGATATATCGTATGATGATATATTAACTCCATTTACTTTTCTTGTCAATATATTCTTTGTAAAATTTTATTAGATTTATCAAAATAAATAGACTAGCATATAAAATTATGTACTTTAAAATTTTTTATATAAAAAAACTACTACACGTTTGCAATATCAACGGTGTAGTAGTCTATCTTTTAATAAGTCTATTCTATTTGTTGTAAAGAACACCCATAGCTTCTTTTATTTCTCCATCGGTTTTCATGAACTCTTCAATCTCCTTTCCAGTAGGATTCGATAAAAAGTTATATTTCACTTTGTGTTTTCCACTCAAAACCCTTTTCTTCTCTCCATGCAACCCAACCAAGTGGAAGATTAGAAACTTCATTAACAGAATTATCAATGTTCACTATGTTCTCTAAGCTTATTAGTATTGCATCATCTTCATTAACATCTGTACCATCAAGAAATTGCCACATACCATCATCTGCATCATGCCAAACTGATAAGATTGCAATTTTATTATCAATAATACTTTTTGTAGTAATTACCATTATATTGGGTTTATCTATAAATCTCCATTTATCCCTTGACATTTCATACCACCACTCAACATTTTTTTTAATATAAGCTTATTTTACAATCCTTTGACATAATAATTCCTAATATTATACTCATAAAATATTGCTCCTTAATAGTCTCTTTCCCATTTGTAGTCTCCCATCAGAAGTAAACAACAATATATTATCATTTGTCTTATTCATTAATACTACCCCTTCATCCTCAAATAAGAAATTAGGCCAATGCTTTAGAAAAATCTCCCAACCTGTTTCTACTGAACTTTGCTTTTGCCAAAAGACTATGATTTTATCACTAGTAATATATGGAATGTTCTTGCTTAAATACTCTTTTAAGTTATCATACTGGTCATTATTCCAATCTTCTTGCCAATCATAGTCCACTTTTTCTAATTGCAATAGTTGCTTTTCTTCTTCTCTAAATAAAGCAAAATGATGTTTGAGACTACTTATATTCTCATTCCATATTAAGCTGCTATATTCCTTAGAAAGAGGCCTTATAGTGTTTATATCTTCATCTGGAATTTTCATATCTTCAACATAAAAGAACCACTTGTTCTGAAGCTCCTCCATGCTTATGTACTTATTCTGATTGCTTGCCATATACAATTTCCTCACTAAATGCTTAATTTAAAATCAATATAAACACCCTTAACTTTAAAATCTTTATGTTTATTCTTATAAAATTAAAATCTCTATCAGCTTAAGAGTTTTTTGCTTTTTTCATAATTTTAAATACTCGTCCATTCTTCACTAATAGAACTTATTTACTTCCAATATAGCCTTACGTATTTTATCTATTAATACTCATTTTTTAATTGTTAAAGCTAATTTAATTTTAATAACCTTTAGGTGGCAAAAACACTAGCGCTAATATTGCTATAAGTGAAAGACCTATCATCGATATTATCATACCAACTTTTTTTTCTCTATTACTAGGTGATTTCAATACAAAAATAATACCTCCTATATCAAATAACAAGGCCAATACAGAAAGATATACTTGAATTATTTTGACACACATATATACATTATTTTGTTTATCATATTGTTTGAATAAATACATCAAATACGTTGAAAACGCCCCAAAAATACTACCTAATAAATATACGAATAAATTTTTTATATTCTTATTTCTTTTTAATATTTGAAATATTAATCCAACAATTAGTACTATCGTTAGCGAACCTAACACAGTTATAATAGTATCATACCCTAAGCTTTTTCCAATCCCCATAGCTACAAATACTAGTATTATATAACACCATTGATATTTCTCATCTAGTACATAATCGAAAATATTATTATCCCCTTTGTTTAACCTTGGTTTCATCATGTTCCCCCTATACATACATCTTATTCTTTGTTAACTATCTATTTTATTAACTGAGATTTTTTCAAAATGAATTAAAATTGTTGCTCCAGATGCAAAAAGTATTTCATGGGATAATGTTTTTTCATCTACTTGAAAAAACTCATCATAGCCATAGGTATCAAAACCTTCATACGTCCTCCTTTTCTTACCAAACACATCTGGTTGCTGCTCATAATTAATTAATATTTTTTTTATTTTTTTATACGTTATATTCCACACTTCTCCTGCTTCTTCTACAAATATACTTACCGCTACTGGATCTATATAGCCTTGCTTACCATGAATCACTTCAATTCTTTTTAGATTGTAATCATGAAAACTATGTTGCTTATATATTTTTATAAACTTTTTAGGCAGTAACTTTTCCACATTTTTAAATACTTTAGAGTATTCTTCAGCATTTTTATACCACTGTAAACTTGCTTTTTCTCGCTCTTCTTTACACTCACTATTTATTTTAGTCCATAGTTCATCAGTAAAGTATCTCATTTTATACCTCCCTAAAAATTAATATTGCATCTTGTTCAAAATTTTCAACTTAGATTCCTCTAAAGAATTACAGGATATTTGGGTAATATCTTGTAGCTCAACCGTGCTTACTCCGTCTTCTTCACCGTACTCATCTATTTCTCTTATAACACAACTACCATTTTCAATTTTTTCAACATATCCTACGACATCATAGAAACCACAATTTAATAATTCTAAAGAAACTATATAACTTTTTGTCTTCGCGAATATAAGAAATTCAGATATAAAATTATCTTCTTTGAAAATAATCTCTTCGTGCTTTGTTTTATGATATTTTGCTAATGTCAGTATTTTATTTTCGTACTTTCCATCTACTCTGATTCTTATAATGCTACTAACTTGCTCTAATTTAAATCCATCACATAGTCCTGATGGTGAAATCATTGCTAGTATAAAATATTCATCGTTAGCAGCTACAACATACCCAACTGCAAATCTCTCCATGTCTTCTTCATCCATATAAAATGATGCTATTTTTTTGTTTTGCATTAATTCATCTAACTTATTGATCATCATAACTTTCTCCTAAACTTCTGTTATAAAAATATTTTTTCTTGTTTGGAACTGAAAATAGTAACTTGTATCCAGCTTAATTCCTAATTATTACATTGCTATTTTTCTAACATTGAGCCTCATTTTATGATTTAATTAATCTTACTTGAAAAAAACGCTACAGCAATTGATATTATGAATGCAATTATTGCTACAACTATACAAACAATCTTATATTGATAAAATAAAACTATATTATACTTTTGTAACATCTGCATAATTATTACAGTATAACCTGCTACCCCAAAAGTTAAAAGTGATATGATCATTAATTTTTGTTTTAATTTATTCGGATCTCTATATTTCATTCTTAACCATATAATAACTATAGGTATTATTGCAATTACAATCCACTGTATATTATCAGGTAATTTATTTCTCATATCCTTCGCCAAAATTGCTCCTATAGCAAAGCCTATAAACAATATTACTTGCCTCCAACTTGTTTTCATAATAAACCTTCTTCTCCAATAATCATCTGCATTTTTAAATTTTCTTATCTATCATAAATATAGCTTATCACCCATATTCCTGTTTTGTCCATAAATCCTATTAATTTAAAAATACCCCATACAGTAATTATCTATAATAATTAAAAAATCAGCAGACATATTAATATCTACTGACCTTACTGTGACTTAATTTAAATACATACTATAACCACTTAAACTAACTCGAGATTTGATTTAAATTGTCTACATATTATTCCATACTCTCTCCTATTTTTCTTACTATAGGTAATATTGCTACAAGCAGTATTAGCCCTAAAAATCCAATTATTAAATTATCATAATACATACCAACGCCCATTAGAATTACGGGGATTAACATTAAAAATATTGCAATAGCTTCTTTATACTTACGTCTAATAAGTTGTATTAAAAGTATCAAAAATATAATACTACATAGTACAAATACTATGTTACTGGATGCACTATTTCCAAAAGTACTTGTTAAATTCCTATTTAGAATCCGCCCTAACAATACTCCCAATATTCCTACAGTTGGTATCCAATGCTTAATCTTATCTCTCATTATTATTCCTTTCTATTTTCCCATGTATATAGATATATTTTACAGCTTAAACTTCTATCTTGTCTATTAAGGCTATTCAAGTAAAAAGTAAAGCCAACAAACATTTTACTGCCTGTTGACCTTACCATAATTTAATTTATCTTAAAATGAATTAATATGACTTTACTTCGGTATTTTTAAAAAAGATAACGCTACAATAGATCCTATTGCAATAATTGTAATACCAATCATTGAAACAGTAACAGTGACTTTTTTTTCTTTAGAATTTGTTTTATCTATTAAAAATAGAATAAACAGTATGTCAATTATTCCCACAATCCCTCCAAATCCTATTTGAACTATCTTTATACACATATAATCATTATTTTGCTTATCATACACATTTAATAAATATATCATTAATGTTCCAAAGATCCCAAAAACACTTGCAATCAAATTAGATATTATACTTTTTATATTCCTATCCTTTCGAAATACTTGAAACATCAATCCAAAAATGACCCATGCAGTAATAACACTTAATACAATTACACCACCAGTTAAACCCATTCTTTGACTTAATAAATAGGCACCACCTGCAAGTGCAACATAATAGATAGTTTTCTTTTCATTAGATGAATAGTCAAAAATTTCACTAGCCAATCTCTTAAATTTGAATCTCACAAAATCCCCTCTATCTTGATTTAATTAATATTACTCAATTAATTTATAAAAACCTTAGTCTTCAAATCACTTGTTCCTTTAGTCCCTATTTGTCCAATAGCATTAATAAATCTTCCTCATGTATTATAAATATAGCTTATCCCCATATTCCTGTTTTGTCCATAACTTCTATTAATTTTAAAGTGTTCTTTATAGTCTCTATCCCCAATAACTATCTATGATTTATGTAAAAAGCCAACAAATATCTGAATATCTGCTGACCTCTCTTCTGTTTAAAACAGATTATATAGAACTCTATTTGCAATACTTATCTCCAAGTTTTTTTGTTATAGGCATAATTATGAATATAGAACTTAATGCAAGAAGCATAAGAAATATATTATCCAAATACAAACTAATAAATATTAAACTCATTGGTATACCAAATCCAAAAAAAGCAATAAATGAGTTTATAAATTTCTTAGTTACTATTGCAGAAATTATTATAGCTGCAAATACAATAATAATACAAATCCCAGCAATAATAACTGTACCATTATTTCCATACTTAGGTGCGATTTCTCTGCTTATTGAAATTCCAAAAAAAACTCCAATCATACAAATTAATGAAAGTATTTCTTTTGCATATTTTGAATTTTTCATTTTTTAAAATTCTCCTCTCTTGTACCACCAATTCTTTACAACAGCACTTACTCTCGCTATAAGCACTCCTGTTAATACAGATGCCACAAAACACTTCATACTTCAAACATTAAACTTTTGAATTCTAAAACTCTAATCTTTAAATCTGCTTTTCTCTTTTTAATACCCATAATAGTTTTAAAAGCTTATTAACCATTTTATTTGATGGATCCTTTAATAAAATTTTGTTAGCCCATTTTGATGCATTGTCTAAATCATTAATTCTTAAATATGAATCTGCAATATCTATCATATTATCAATATTATCTGGCTCAACTTCATTTATGTATAAAAATATTTCTATTGCTCTAATGTAGTCTCCCATAATAACAAATAACATTGCTTTATTAAATAGTGCATCTTTAGAAAAATCATCTTGACTATATGATATATCAAATTCTTCAATTGCCTTTTCATACATGTTCATTTTGGCATAACATATTCCAAGGTTCAGATGAGTCTCAGCTTGTTCAAAATCTAACGATATTGATTTCTCATAAAATATACTGGCTTGCTTAAAATCCTCAACTCTTTCATAATAGAGACCAATATAAAAATATCCATCTTCACTACTGGGATTTATTAAAATTGCTTTTTCAAAACACTTTAATGCATCCTGCAATCTATTTTGTTTAACATATACTCTTCCCAAATTAAATACAGGTCTTGCAAAATCAGGAGATCTTTTTATTAACTTCTTAAATACTTCACTCGCAGAAGTATATAGTTCCATTGCTAAATAGCAACAACCAATATAGTTTAAACAATCATCATCTGCTTTTAACTTATAGGACTCACTGAATAACTCTAATGCTTTTTTATATTCTTCCATCATATAATATTTTTCTGCTTCATTATATAGCTTATCGTACATATACTTTTTACCTTTTAATATAATTCATTCGAAATTTACTTTCTATCATTTTTAAGCTTTACATATATCATTGTCCAAAAAACTCCTAATACGATATATGATATAAATGCTACCAAGATTATACCCATTGCAATTATCTTATGCTCATCACCAAATTCGGGATAACATCTAATCATAAACAAAACTATAGCACTACTAATGCATACTGCCGACATTGTTAATCCAGCTAGTATAGAATTCTTCTTTCCTAACTTTTCATTATCACTACATAACATCATAACTGGAAATGAGACTCCAATTGCTAATAATAGTGTAATACATATCCATGTAGAAACATCATTAACCCCTAATACTCTAAAAAAAATCTGAGTAATAACAACTGATAGCAATCCAACTATTGCTCCTACTTTTGAATTATTCGCATTCATATTAGCTTTCCTCTCCTTCTCTCCCACTTATCTGATTTTAATCCATAGCTAATCAGACTATACCCATATTATTCTTTGGTTTGTCCCCCTTATTAGTTTCATTCTCTCAACATTCATAGGCTTTTCTTATGTATCATAAATATAGCTTATCACCCATATTCCTGTTTTGTCCATAAATTCTATTAATTTAAAAATGTTCTTTATAGCCTCTATCTCCATTAGCTATATATATTAATGAAAAAAATCAGCAGGCATATTAATATCTGCTGACCCTACTTAAATTCTAATATAATGTTACTTCTTATGCTTGTTTGCAACTTTTATTAATACTGGCATCATCGCAAATGTTAAAATCACTCCCCCACCCAGAATTATAAAATTATTTAAATACAAACCTAAAAACATAATTATCAATGGTAATCCAAAACCTAATAAAAATATAGCCGCCCAGAAAAACTTCTTCATTACTGCAAGGATTATTATAACAACAAATACAACACAAGTACAAATAGCCATAATAACAATTCTCCCACTTGGTCCATATTTCTCTACCACATCTCTACTTAACCAAAATCCAAAGAAAACTGTAAACATACCTATGGAAGAAAATATATCTTTAGTATTTTTCACTTTTTAAAATCACTCCCTCTTGTACCACCAATTTTTTATAGCAGTACTTGCTCTATCTATAAGTACTCCTGCTAATGCAGATGCCACAAAACACTTTAAACTTCCAACATTAAATATATAATTGATATTAAAATGGAAAAATCTCAGCAACTAGTGTTAATAACTGCTGAGATTTTATCCTTTGATTTAACTGTATTAATATAGCCTTAGAAGCATTGCAATTTATTAATATATTTGTTCTAAGTTTGTTGTAACTATCTTTATAACACTAATTTTAGAAATACTATCGCCACAACAATACTAACTATTAGTGTAATATAAGAAAAAACTATGCTCCACTTAAAATAGAAATTAGCTATTTTTTTATCCTCATATAAATTATAACAATATTCTTTTATCTCTTCACGTTTTATTCTTATGGTAATGTAAAAATTAGCAAACAAAAAAACACATGCAAACATTCCTACATAAATTGCTATTGATGGCACTGGTGAAATTATTGATACGATTATTGGTAAACTCATCACTATTAAATCAATAATTATCATCTTTCTGAAAATTTTCATTACTTAACCCTCCAATGAAATGACATCCATGTATACGTAGCCTCAGTATGACCTTCCATAATAAGAGGGTCTATTTTGGCAGAAAAATTCAAATCCCCCCTATTACTCCTCCATTAGAACTTGACATTACAAAATCTCCTCCTCCTGCTACAGGTACAAACCCAAGATTCGCAGAGCCTCCTGCATCCATACCTGATCCTGTTAAATTATATATTGTATCGGCATTAGTAACAGTTACGCAACCTCCTAGTCCACCAGCAGGAGTCCCACCACCAACACCTACAGTAAAACATATTCCTCTATTGCCATAACCATCCTTTACATATTGAAATCCAAAAGAGAACCTATGTCCAAATTGAATACTGAAATTTCCTCCAACTCCAGTTGTTAATCCATGTTTATAAGTCTTCTTTGGTTTTGATACTCTGACTGATTTTTTAGGGCTAGATGAACTACTGCTTTTAACCCTTGATGATGAATAACTTCGTTTTTTAGCAGACTCTAACATAATTCTTGCAGATGCTATTTGCATTGCAGGTGTTTCTTCTTCTCCTGGACCACAAAGTATTGGTCTATATTCAGCTGGATCCTTCATATTTACAGGGTTGTTTTTGCAATAAGCAAACATATTTCCTGATAATAATTCCCCTGGAGTTGTAACAATACCATCTGCATTTATAAATCTTCCCCACTCAGGGTTGTAATATCTTGAGTTTAGATAGTATAGACCTGTATCACTGTCATATCTATAACCTCTATATCTGTATGGATTCTTTTGTCCTAGGGTATCTTTTAAGGATCCTGTTGTTGAAAGCAATTTACCCCATGAATCATAAGTATACCCTACCACTTGTTTTCCTGTCTTATCTAACAATCCTATTATATCACTTTGTCCATTTCTTATATAGAAATATTCCTGATTTTCAAAAATCATACTTATAAGCTTTCCAGAAGCATCATAGTTATACTTAAAGTCATCACCATCAGCATTTCCTTCCTCTATTACCTTATCACCTAGTAAAGTATATTGGGTAGTGTCTTCAGCATAGCCATATGTTTTTGATACTATATTTCCTCCAGCATCATAGCTATAAACTATTGATTTATTAAGAGTACCGTTATCTTCTCTTGTAACTTCATTTAATTCATTGTAGGTATATTTTGTTACCTTAGTTCCTTCTGTTATGGTCTCAATATTTCCGTTTGCATCATAAGTATAAGAAATTTTAGAACCATTATTGTTATCATCGTAACTATATTTTGCGAAGCTATGATCTCCGTTCTTTATCTCTGTTAGACGATCTGATAAATCATAGATGTATCTAAAGTTTTGCCTATTTACTAAATCTTCTTTAGATGCAAGATTACCATTGGCATCATATTCATACTTAAATTGTGTTTCCCCATTTACTACCTTTTCAATAGGCCTGTCTAGGTTGTCATATACTTGAGACACCTTAGTTCCATTTCCATAGGTTGAACCTAAAAGCTTGCCAGTCCTTGGCTCATAATTATTAGTTATTAAGTTTTGATTTCCTACAGATACAGTAGTGTTATTTCCTAAGGAATCATATCCAAAATTGTAGTTGAAACCATTATGAGTAATTGATTTTATCTTATCATTATCATAAGTATAACTATTTTTGACCTCTGCTCCTCCTACTTTTTTAGATACGCTTTGTAATGTATCTAAGTTACTATCATAGGTATGGACGTAGTATTTTGCTTTGGATCTGTCACACTATCTAGAGTGCCTTTTGTTTCATTGTAATTATATTTAACAATATTACCTGAAGCATCCTTAAGACTGCTCATATAATTACCACTTGGAGTATAAGTAGCTTCTGATTGAGTAAATAAAGTTGAATCTCCTACTCTTGAGGTCTTTGCATTTCCATAGGCATCATAGGTAAAGGAATAAACTTTACTTACATGTAAAAAATCCAAAGGTGCATTCCCACCTTTGGATTTTTATAAATTTAACTATGTACTTTTATATGTTCCTTTAAGTAATTAACTGCATGCTGGATGGCATGTTCATCATTGGTCCCTGCTTTTAATTCTATTTGCTCTAATAACCTTTGGTTTCCATTGCTTACTGCAAAGCCATAACCTGATTTTGATAGCATATCTAAATCATTCATGTTATCCCCTAAAGCGATAACTTTTTTTATGTCATAGTCATAAAGCTCACAGATTTTCTCTACTAGAACTCCTTTAGATGATTTGTCTGGCACAACTTCTAAGTAATTTTCACCTGTTCTTAGAAGATTTGCTTCTCCATATCTCTCCTTGAAGGAAGCTTCTAAATCTTCAATTTCTTCTACTTCCCCAACCATTAACATCTTCAACCATGGTTTATCCCACACATATTCAGGAACTTCATAACAAACATCATAGTTTAAGGTTTTAAATCTCTCAGTAAACCTGCATGAACTATAAATATAAGTTCTTTCTTCTGAATATATCTCAAGTCCTAATGTTTCGTAATCTTGCTTTATCTTTTTTAAGATTTCTTTTTCATTGTCATCAAGGTACAGTTCTAAAACTGTCTTCTCATTTTTAAAATCATAAAGCTTGCTTCCATTGTATAAGCCTACTGGCAGTTCTAAAGGAATATCCTTAAAGTATTTATCTATGTATCTTCTAGTTGACTCCACTGTTCTTCCTGTGGCAATGGTGAACTTTCCACCCTCTTTTATAAAATACTTTATTGCCTCTATATTTTCATTGGATATCTTTCTATCTGTTCCAAGCATAGTCCCATCCATATCTGACACCAACAGGTATCCATCAAATATTCCCATTATATCTCCTCCTGCTTAAATCTTCTAATTTATAATCTACAATATTTAGGCATCCCAAAAATAAATAAGTACTTTGGTTAACTTATTTTTAGATGCTTTATTTCTTATTTAGTTTTATGGCTATTGATGAAATAAGCTTTCTTGGTAAGAACCTAAAACTTTGAACTAAGAACTTATTCTTCATACCCGGAATTATTATAGTTTTCCCTTTATTAAATTGTTTATAGCCTACTTCTGCAACTTCTTTTGCTGTCATCATATAACCTTTTGTAAGTTCAGACTTCTCCACACCTGCTCTGCCTTGGAAACCTGTGTTCACTGGCCCTGGGCATAAGGTTGAAATTTTAATCTTTGTTCCTTTAAGTTCTTCAGCTATAGCCTCTGTTAAGGAAAGCACGTAACTTTTAGTTGCATAATACACAGACATTATGGGACCAACTCCAAAGGCAGCAGTCGATGCAACGTTAAGTATGCCTCCTGTATTTCTCTCCACAAGCTTTGGCAAAAATAACTTCGTAAGCTTAGTCAAGGCATAAACATTAACCTTTATCATCTCTAAATCTTTTTCTATATCAACTTCGTGAAATGCACCAAAGCTACCAAACCCCGCATTGTTTATTAAGTTATCCACAACTAAATTATTTTCTTCCACAAATTCATATATATAATCCACATTATGTTCATTACTTAAATCTAAAGCTAAATATTTTACATCAACATTATATTTTTCTGCAAAATCTTTTTGAATTTCGGCTAATCTTTTTTCATTTCTAGCTACTAATATAAGTGGATTCTTATCCATAGCAAAAAGCTTCGCAAGTTCATATCCAATACCTGCACTTGCACCTGTAATTAAGGTATATCCTTTCAAAAGAAACGCCCTCCTAAAACTCCATAAATATTCTAAACAAATTTATAGATAATGTTCTCGTAATATAATTATTTATTACCTATTTTATCATAAATAACATATAACAAAACAATATCCTCGGAACTTATTGCTCCAAGGATATTTTATATTGCTATTTATTTTTAGATTCCTTATTTAAATTCACTGCTGTTTTCTGCATTTGGAGAAGTTGCTGGTATGTTAAAAGTATATAGGTCTCCTGACTTCTTAACTTCAACAAACATATCTTTACTTATCCATTCCCCTTCTTGTTTTGCACTTCCCACTAACCAAGCATTAGCATCCTTAGGCTTAACAGAAAAATCAAAGCTGCATTCAAATCCTAAATCCTTTGCCGCTCTTACTTTAATTACTCCCACTTTATAATCTAGTATTTGTTGACTTCCCAATGATCCCTTTTTATATTGTTCTAAGTATTTAGTCACTAATGCATACGCCTTCTCTTTATTGGTTATTTCACCTGAAAACTTGATTTCTACAGCTGACACATCTTCTTCTACCTTTGGGGTGGTAATGTTACTCTTTGTTTTATCTGCCTTTTTGGTATCATTAAGTTTTACCCCCAATACTACTGTGCTTATCAGCAAAATACATACTACAACAGATAACCCTATTATCACCTTATTTTTCATATTCACAAATCCCCTTTTTACAATTTTACCCTGATGATAATATTATATATTACTTTTTTTGTAAAACAATCTGAATTTATGCTTTAAATATTAAACTTTGATTTCAAATTTATTACAGTATTTTTTTTTCGTACTTTTTTTCCTTCTTAATAATCAAGTAGTGATAAAAAAAGAACCTATAAGAATGAACTCTTTTAACAATGTCCATTCTATAGGTTCTAACTTATTTTCAGATAAACTCTATTTTATATAGTGATACAGTCAATCGATTATTTATCTGCTAATTCAATTAATTCAGTGTGCCTAAATGTGTTGGCTGCTATAAAGTTACTCTGAACTAATGGCTCACTACAGCATTCCATTCTTGTTGCTGTCCAGAAATACACTCCTTCAGGTACATTATCAAATACTACTTCATACAATGATCTCAGTTTATTTGATACCAATACTCTTGTACTATTAGGGGCTATAATTGCTTCTTCTTGTTCTTCCTGCCAATGAAAATCTGAAAAATGCTTAACTGCTACTAGCACTCTTACTTCAGTTGAATTTTTATTTTCTACAACTATAATCAAGCTTTTAGCCTCACTATCTGGAGCCACTGCACCAGTGGATAGCTTAACTGTAACCTTTTTAACTGTTGTGACTGTAGTAGCTGTATTATTTGATAAATTCGGATCAAAAGTGTCACTAGTTACAGTAGCTGTATTAGTTATCTTGCCTTCCTTCAATGGTTTTACACTTATGGTTATTAGAGCAGTATCCAACTTATTCATGTCTCCTATATTGCAAGTTACCTTTCCACTTGAGTAAGAACAAGTTCCTTTAGTTGAATTTACTGAAACAAATTCTACATCTGTTGATAAAGTGTCTGTTACTACAACATTCTTAGCTGCATCAGGTCCATTATTTTTTACAGTTAACTCGTATTTTAAATTCTCTCCTACTAAAACAGGATCTGGAGAATCTACTTTTGTAATGGATAGATCTGCACTTAATGCTACAGCAAAAGATACATCAAAGGATATGGTGTTTCCTGCACTCCCTACATTACTTATACTTATTCCACTATCAGTGCCATCAGAAAAAAATAGAGGATTGTCAGCTCCCCCTATAGAAGTTCTGCCAACATCACTACTCAAATTTGCATTTTCAGGATCTCCATTTTCAGTTGTAGTTCCACCTGGTCTATAAACATATACTTCATCTGGAGGTCCCTCAGCATTTCCTTTGCCATCAACAGCAGTATTAATCCTGTATACTAATAATCCTGAACCTGGAAGTGAACTTTCAAAAGGTGAAGTTCTCTTTCTATATTCCAAAACAAAATACTCTGTTGCAGATAAATTAGATTTAATTTTATAACAGTTATTTGTAGGAGAAGTTAATGGGTTTAGAGTATAACTACCTGGTGTAGTGATTTCAGGAATACCAACAATCCAGGTACCATATCTAAATTTCATATAAGCTCCAGAGTATTGAGGGGGATTTAAATCTCTTTCCATCAGATCCCAAACAGATACAGGTGATAATTCATCTTGTGAATAATGATATAAATCTGGATAGCCTATAGAGTGAGACATTTCATGTGAAAGAACTCCTACTCCTACAGCTGGAGCGAACAAATAGTCATTTAATTGAAAATTATAGGTCCAAACTCTTTTTCCATTGATAAAAACATCTTTAGTATACAACACCCATTGATGTGGCCAAAGTAAGTCATTCCATCCTTCTGGAGAACCCTTAACTATAAAACACACATTGTCTACTTTCCCGTCATTATCTGCATCTATATTTAAGCTTGGACTAACCTGACTGCTAATAGAATTTACCGCATTTTCTAAAAGTGTATGCTCTCTATCAGCTCTATCTGTCATACCAGTATAACCAATAGGATTTGTTGCTGATGCAGGTTTATAATATGCTCTAGGATGTGAATCTTGATATGACAATACAGTTGTTAACGGAGCTGTAGTGGGATAGAAGGTTGAAGATACTGCCAATTTATTATAGGATGTCTCTTTAAAATAATTGTACATAGAATTGTAATTAGTGGTGCTATTATTAAACATATCCTCATAAACTGTTATCGAATTAGAAAATGGTGTATCATCACTAAATCTTATAAAAACAACTAAATTATTAATTGTACCTTGTTGAGGTGCTGGGTTAGGATTGTCTTGGTACATTAATTTCTTGTTTTTTATAATATTATAAGGAACTTTTATATCTTCTATTTTAACAGCTTCATTAAAAGCATTAACAACACCTAAATTATTAATTGCCATTTCTGTAACTATATTATCAGATGGTGCTAGCTTTTCATCAACATGTTTTGCATAAGAGTAATAACCTGTCTTATCATCTTGAATTATAATATACCCATCTGCATCATGAAGCCAATTAAAATACTCATCTCCACTTGCATAACACTCTATCACCTCTCCATTTGGTTGGGTGATTGTTTGCTCAACATTTGTTAATCTCATTTACATTTATCCTCCGTATATTTTAAATTAATCCTTTGTTGCAATTTAAAATAAACCGTATATTACTGATATATTATATATAGACAAATTTTGTTACTGTTTTACAGCAATTTCTGATAAAATGTACTATACTCTTTTAAAAACTGTTAGCTTTATTTTTTTGGCATTTTAACTGCTAAATACCATAACAATGATAAAGACTAGAAACTTTATTTTCAAAGCTCTAGCCTTCATTTCAAAAGATTGCTAAACTATCTCATCATATTCACTGGTTCTAAAAGTAGACATAGGTAAGCCAACATTATTAAATAGTGTTACAGGTCCATAATTAGTCCAAGCATATCTAACATATTTAGGTTCTGTAACTTCCTTTGCAGATACAATAACCTTGTTATTATTGATTTTCACATCTGCTGGAATAAACTTTTTATCTTCTCCTGCAATTTCAAAGCCTTCCACCTTTTCTCCCTTAACTTGAATTCCACCTTCTGCATGTTCAAAGCTTAACTCAATAGCATTATTTAAGTATTTTAAACTTTTATAGATTGGTCCATAAGCATGTACATTCTTGCCATATACATGATAAAGTGATTGCACCGCTAATCTCAATCCTACTGATTGTTTGTCCAGCGGATGAATATTATCAAACTCTCCACAGTCTAAAATCATTGCTATTCCTGTATTTTTTATAGTTTTGTGTACCTTCATCTGTTGTTCTCTTATTATAGCCCAATTCTTTTTATCTTCATCTTCTCTGCCTATGAACATTGGAAGCTGTACAAACATAAATGGAAGTTCATCATCTTGCCAATCCTTTCTCCATTGTTCAATAAGCTTGGCTAATAACTTGCCATATATCTTAGGTTTATGATCATCACTTTCTCCTTGATAATAAATAAAGCCTCTTAATGTATATGGAGTTACCCTCTGAAGCATTGTTTCATAAAGTCCACCTGCTCTAAATGGAGATTTTGGTCCAAGTGGTTCTGGCCAACGGCATTCCCCTGCAATTTTTTGTACTTGTGACCAAAGTATATCTGGTTTTTCTGCATAGCACTTATCAACTCTCTTCTGCCATGCTTCATACCAGTTATTATACTCCTCAAGTTCTTTAACATACTCCTCAAAGGTTCTTCCTTCATTAGCCTTATCATACTCTTCAACATATGTGTTTGTGTCTTTGTCTAGTTCCAAGCTTTCTCTGCTTATCCATGCTGAAGCTGAGGTTCCACCCCAATTGCAACCTATAACTCCTACAGTTACATTTAATTCTTCTGATAATTTTTTAGCATAATAATATCCAACTGCTGACCAGGTACCTGCAGTTTCTGGACTGCACTCCTGCCAAGCATTATTAGATTCCTTTTCATAGAATTCATCATCTATATAGCTTAACCTTAAAGTATTGTAGAATCTTACCTTATTGTTGTTTATGTTAGCTACAACATCCTTACCATCTTTACTGTTTTGAAGTTCAAGCTCCATGTTGGATTGTCCACCTGCTAACCAGACCTCTCCTATCATTACATTACTAAATTCAATTGAACTCTTACCATCAGTAATTTTCACAACATAAGGACCACCTGCCTTCATGCTTGGCAAAATAGCCATCCACTTGTTATCGATTACTCTCGTGCTAACACTATGTTCATCTAAGGTAACTGTAACTATGCTTCCATTATCTCCAGTTCCCCATATATTTATATTCTTCTCTCTTTGTAAAACCATATTATCACTAAAAACTGCTGCTGTTTTTAACATATTTATCATTCCCTCCAATTGTAAACCTTAAATATTAAACTCATTTTAGCAATGATTAAACAAAAAAAGAACCTATAAAAATAGACTCTTTTATCAATGTCTATTCTATAAGTTCAACTACACTTTTATTTTTGCACTTTGTAAAAACCATCATTAGCATTAATAGTTATACTTGTTTTATCCACTACCTTGTTACTATCCATGTCTATACTTCTAAAACTATATTAAAAGAGTGCTTAATATCAGCAATTTCATGATTTTTAATTGCCTGCCATACAATTGCTCCACCGTTATTTAATACATCCTTTGCTTCTGGTTCAACGAAAAATGAGCCTTCTTCTGTAACCCAATGATATTTTAAGTTTTTATAATCTTTCTCCAAACTAAAACTGGCTTCTAATGCGATTCCTATAGCACAATTCATGAATGGAGAATAACCACTATCATGTGCATCTACTAATCCAACCTGATTATTATTCCCTGCTAATGTAGCCTTTATTGATAGTGTAGGGTTCTCCTTTGCCAATACAATATTGTTCTTTGGTTTGGTAGGATTATTATTTGGTGATATAGCATTCTTTATGGGATATGCACCTAGAAGAATTGCTGAGGCAATCAGAACAGATAAGGTTTTCTTCACAAAAATACCTCCTTATTGATTATTAGTCTTTTCATTGATATAAATGTCTAATGCCTTAATTCCCCTGTTTGCAAGCTTTACAAATAAAACAAATCCGTAAACACCCGCCCCTACTACTGCTAATATAAGTATCAGATTTAAACCTGATAATAAAGTAATTGCCGTCATAAAATTCTCCCCCTAATTTATATTTTTTACACTTAATGATTTATATAGAAAAATTATACTATTCGACTATTCTAAAATCAATACTCCTAATTTTCAGATACCTTATTCTCAAATCCATTTAGTATTTTTTCTTTCTTATCTGTATAACTTTCATATACAAATTCCATAATACATTCAACAATTCGTAAAGTCATTCCTCTAACTATAGTTCTCCACCCTTTAAATCTTCCCCATATTCTGCAATTACACCTAATCATAGTCGAAACTTCAACATTGTACCTGTTACATATTTCCAATATAATGGTAGTATAATCATTTGGAAATTTAATTTGTCTATTTTATAAAGGGGGAAATTTCTTTGTGTAAATTTGGAGTTCAACTATTATTCGTAACCTGTTTTGAACTTATTTTGACTTTATTAGCCACTGAAATTTGTCAACGCGAAATTCCAGTTATGGTTACTGCTATTTTACTTATAGAGTTCGGTATTTCTTTATATGTTATTTACCTAGGATATAAGAATGAAAATAAATATTAATGGAGATCTGTTTTATAAAAAGCTCTATACTCTTATCATAAAACAGTTTAAGAAGTAAAAAGATGTGAATAGGCCTTTATATTATTTTTAATATATGTAAAATAAGTAAATATGTTATAATATATTAAGATTCATATTTAGGAGTGTTAAAAATGAAGAAATATATACTTGGAATAATGCCCTTACTCTTTATATTTATTGCTATAATTTCATATAAGAATATATATAATATTGATTATGATAGCTTATACAATACTAATAATTTAAAAAGCATGCTCCAATGTCTAGATAATGTCCAACAAAATTCTGATTATACCCTTGGTGATTATGTTGATTACAATAATTATAGATACACTTTATTTCTAAATCATAATAAAGCATTTGGAATAATTAAATTTAAAAAAGGTCTTAATGGTAGATACATGATGGATGATGTTACTACTAATTATGGTTCTGTCAATAAGGATAATGCAGTAATTACTCCTATTAACTTTCAAGATAACTATGCCCACTTCTTAATTTATGCTGATAACATTAATAATTTAATAGATAAAACTTCAGTTACTATAAATGAAAATACTGTAATAGAAAATAAAGTTCCTCTTGGAAATCACTTTATTGAACTTATAAATTTTCATTCTTCTAGTGATATGAGTGAGAAATCAAGTTTACTAACAGATTTTAAGTTACTTGATAAGAATCATAAGGATATCAGTCAAAACTATTCTGGTAGCTCAGGGGGAATATCTATTGGCTCAATGGAATATATAATGATACTGAGCACTTTTGTAAAACTAAACATTATTCTTGCTATTATTTCTATGATTACAAATACTGTATTGCTTGTAAAGAAGAAAGCTAATTTATCCTTTAAAATATCTTAGTATAATTCAAAGTTTCAAATCCATATTTCTTACATGCAATGGCAGCTTCAGTTGCCATTGCTTTATTACAATATTCTTTAAGAAGATATAGATAAATTTTTTTCCTGTGATATATGAAGTATATCATAAAGAATTCCTTCTTCTGATATTACCTTTTTCAAATCATCTATAAAATAGAATACATTATATATCCATTTATCCGGACTATACACAACCACATATTCTGCTTCTTTAATTTTAGGAATATGCTTTTCTATCTCATTTTTTAAGTTATTAAGGCTTTCTTTAGGAGATATTTCTCTTGTTACTTCAAATAAGAATTTACTGTCTCTAATTTTATGTGTGGTTGTGTCAATTAGTGGAATCCCCACATTTACTTTTTGCCATCCAAAAGATTTTATTATATTGTCATAAAATCCTTCAAACAAGAACTTATTTAAGCCGTTACTATCCTTCCAGATATATAAAGGGCAATAGCTATTTTGTAAGCTTCCGTTTGCTCCCTTTTCTGTAGTTAGGTATAGTTTAAATTTTAAGTCTTCAAATGCATCTGTTTTATATCCGTTATTTCTCACTCTATCCTTTATTATGTTCATGTCATAATCACTAGGTAATATAATTTTATATTGTGTTGCTATCATTAACTTTCCCTCCATTATCCTTATTTTTCCATTATATCTACATTTACAGTGTAATTATTTATATGGAGATTGTATAATACTTATAAATGATGTTAATATCACTAATAGTGATATTAAAAATAAATTAGTTTTAATGAAAGGCTCTTATAATATGGAGATTAACGATTTAAAAATATTTCAAACAGTTGCCTATGAAAAATCTATATCAAAGGCTGCTCTAAAGCTTGGTTATGCCCAGTCAAACATAACCATGCGAATTAAATTACTTGAAAATACATTAAACTCAACTTTATTTATAAGAAACAATAAGGGTACTACAATTACAGATGATGGCGAAAAATTACTTAAATATGCAGATAAAATTCTTCAGTTATTTGATGAAATTAATGATGAGTTTCTTTCTGATTTTGCCCCAACTACTATTACAATAGGGGCCACTCAGACTATTTCTGCATCTATTTTACCTAAATTATTTTCTTTATTTTATGCTAAAAATCCAAAAGTTTCTTTGACGCTAAAAACAGAAAAACAAGATATTCTTCTTGATATGCTTATGATGGGTGAATTAGATGGTGCTTTTATATCTGGTGAGTTTTCAGATTTAAAACTTAGAAAGGTATTTGCTTTTAATGAAGAGTTGGCACTGATATCTTCTAGCCCCATTGATGATATTAATAATTTAACACTTCCTATAATAATAAATTCAGATATTAACTGTCCTTACAGAAATCTTTTAAAAGAATGGTTCATCTATAACAATACCAAACCCACTTCTGTTATTGAATTTGATTCTTTAGAATCCATTATTAGTGGTATTTCTGAAGATCTAGGGATTTCACTTTTGCCAAAAAGCGTTTTATCTAAAACTAATAATTTTTTTATTTATTATTTAAAAGATAACTTCAAACAAGCAGAGGTTAAATTTCTAATTAGCAGAAATAGAAAAATAGATACCTTACTTAAAAGCTTTATTAATATATCAAGTGATTATGTTTTTAATTCTCATTAATAAATTGAAATAGCAGTTAGAAAACAAATTCGTTTTCTAACTGCTATTCTTTTCTTTATTTCACGATAAAAATATATCTCATTATCACGATATCAAGAAACGCCAATTTCAACGGTTTGCAGACTTTTCTAATAATAATACTTTAATAAAAGTTCTACCCGTTAATTATCTCTCCACCATTTACATGAATGGTTTGACCTGTTATGTATGATGCATCCTCTGATGCTAAGAACACATAAGCTCCAGCTACTTCTACTGGCTGACCTGCTCTTTTCATTGGATTATCTGATCCAAAGGTTGCATTTTGATCTGCTTGGAAGGATGCTACAATAAGTGGTGTCCATATTGGACCTGGTGCCACTGAGTTAACCCTTATGCCCTTATCAACTAAATTTGATGCTAAAGATCTTGTGAAAGCACTTATAGCTCCTTTAGTTGCTGAATAATCAAGTAAATCTTTGCTGCCTTTAAATGCAGTTATTGAAGAAGTATTTATTATAGAAGAGCCTTTCTTCATATGAGGAACTACTGCCTTTGTAAAATAAAAGAAACTAAAGATATTTGTTTCAAAGGTTTCTTTTAATTGCTCTGCTGTAATATCAGTAATATTTTGTTGAGGATATTGCACTGCTGAATTGTTTACTAATATGTCTACTGTTCCAAATCTGTTTATAACATCATTAACCACCTTAGTACAAAATTCCTCTTGCTTTATATCCCCTTCGAATATTTCACATACTCCACCTTCAGTTTCTATACCCTTCTTTACTTCCTCTGCATCACCACGTTCTGTTGGATGGCAAACTATATTTACCTTTGCTCCTTGCTTTGCATAAGCATAGGCTACAGCCCTTCCTATACCACTATCACCACCTGTAATTATAGCTATCTTATCTAATAATCTTTCTGATATTTTATTGTATCCATCCTTAATAAATATAGGTTTTGACTTCATTTGTGCTTCTATTCCTGGCTGCTTTTCTTGATGTTCAGCCATGAAATTCTTTGGAAATTCTGGCATTGTTTCAATCACCTCTATACGTAAAATTTAGACTCTCAAAATAACTAAACATATAAACCTATGTCATTTCAGATACCTTATGCTTCTATAGATATTGCATCTACTGGACAGCCATCTCTAGCTTCTTGAGCAGAATCTTGTACTTCTTCACCTAATCCTTCACACATAACTTCTGCTTTTCCATCCTCACCCATTCCAAATACTTGTGTGCATATAGTTGGACATAGTCCACATCCTATACATTTGTCTTTATCAACCATAGCTTGCATAGTTATCTACTCCTTTTTATACAATTTAATTTATACATCTCAAAATAACAAATCCAAATATTCTAAAATCTTGACTCACTTATTTTTGAAGATGCCATATCAACTCTATTATTTCTCTTATTTAGATTACTATGCAAAAAGCAATCTATGAAAATTCATATTCATAGATTGCTTTTTAATTTTATTTTTTAAATTTATTTCGATTTTTTCTTTCATAAATATAGTATATAATAATAGCTACTATTGAGAACACTACAGGTCCTGCAAGCATCCAAACTGTATCCATTATCTTACCATTTGTTGCTGGTTCAATAATTGTAAATACGTTAGCCAAGCCCACAACTGCTACTACTATTACTGTTACTATAACAGATACAGTGTAACTCTTATATATTTCAACTGGTTTCTTTATTTCAGTCTTCTTCTTGAAGAATGGGAATGCAATTGCTATAAACATGTATGGAATAGTCATTGCTACATTAGTCATTAAAACTAACTTTCCAAAGAACTCCTTAGCAGCATCTCCACCAAATGATACTAATAGTACCATTACTGCAACAATTATACCTTGAATTTTTAAAGCATTCTTTGGTATACCCTCAGTAATTTCTCCCATTTTTCCTGGCCACATCTCTTTTGGAGTTCCTTCAATTAATTGCTTTAAAGGAGAATATGCCAAAGAGAAGAATGCTCCTGTTAATGCTAAGAACATTGAAAGTCCAGTATATCTAGCCACCCATGCTCCCATAGAAATAGCTACCGATTGGCTTGTTCCTAATGCCATTCCTAGTTGATATCCTAGATTTTTCATAACCACATAAGCTACATTTCCCATATGCACTGTGTTTGAAGATAAAACTGAATTCCAGTTTACAAAAAATCCACAAACAAAAATTCCAATGCAATATCCTAAAGAAATTATTATAGCTGCAATAGTAACTGCCTTAGGGAAAGTTTTCTCTGGATTCTCTGTTTCATCAACCAATCCTCCAACTACTTCTATCCCACCATATGCAAATATAGCAAAAACCATAAATGATACTAGTGATATAAGACTGTGATATGATTGATTAGGAGAATCTACAAAAGATCCTACTCCTGTAATTGGTTGTGCCAATTGTCCCTTATTTAAAACTAAAATCAGTAACCCTGCAAATAATAAAACTAAATTTAGTAATGATACTGCAGTTCCTGCTACAGACGTCACCTTTTTAATCTTTTCAAGACCTTTTGAAGCAACTATAGTAATAAATGTAATCCAACATACCCCTAACACACCTAAAAATTGTGTAGAAGTTAGTCCAAATAAATGCCAAGTAGATGTTTTATCTGTTCCAAAAATTGCATTTGAAAGTGGTATCCAAATTGATGAACAGATGTTTACCATCCATGTTACATAAGATGCGTACCACATAAATGTACCTACAAATGCAAATTTAGGCCCTACTGATTTCTCCATCCAAGAATATATTCCACCTTTTTCATCCTTAAATGCCGCTCCAAATTCTGAAAGCATTAATGCATATGGAATAAAAAATAGTATAGCTGATATTACATACCATGGAATTGCTGCATATCCCATTAAATAAAATGCTCTTGGCATATTTGCAAATCCAAAAACAGCTGTAAATATCATTAATATCAATGGAACTAATGTTAATTTACTTTTTCCTTCGTTCATTAAACCCTATCGTTACAGGAAATCAAATGTAATCGTTGTAAATATTGCCACCTCCCTGTAACTCCTCCTTTCTCAAGTTGTGCTTAAAAATTATACCATATGAAAAAGTTTTTAGACAAGCAGTTATTATTGGCATTTCTATATGTGTATTCCACCCATAAAGTTTATTTTCTTTATTATCATTCGGATAAATTTTCAAATATGAATTTTATACTGCAAAAAATTTCATTTCTGGTAATTCACCTCTTAACCAAATTCTAAGTTTGTATATATTTAACTTATTTTATTTATTAAAACATTAGTTACATATACATATTTCTCATAAGTTCTCCATGTCTTTGTTCATCTTTCATAATTTCATTAATCTTATGGAACTTGTTTACAAGAAAAGCATATTCATTTGCTGCCTTAATTTCTCCCTTAGATAATATTCTCAAAGTAAACTTCAATCCCAATACCTTATACATAATGATAATAAATGCAGCCTTTCCTCCCTTAGGTTTTAGATTTTCTTGTGTATACGACCTTAAGATACCTGCATGCTTTCCTTCATCTGCAGCTATTTTTAAAAAAATTTCCTTATACTCTGTTTCCTTAATAACTGCTGATAATTTTTTATATAGTATCACCGCATCTAGTTCCCCTTGCTGTGATTTTATTAACTTTATCTTTTCATTTGTTTCTATTACTAATTTCTTTTGATTTTTCAATTTCTATTCACTTCTCCTTGCATTAACAGGCTTTATACAACCTTTATAAAGTCTACTTTCTAAATTTTACATTTTATTTATTGATTATTTAAAATAAAACTAATTTTCATCAAATAAAATTCTAATTAATTAAATATTATTTTAACAAATTAAATTTAACATGTCTATTTATAGTTTCAATAATAATAAATTTTATCAATTTAAGAATGTTCATAATTATATTAAAACTTAATCCAGTATTCTACTGTGAATTTATAATAGCGTAATCAAAAAAGTCCTTGAAAACTACTCAGTTAACCCAACTAAGTAATTTCAAGGACTTCTATTTTTATATTAATTTAAAAGATATTCTATTTTGTATATTTGTGATGTAAAAGCTTATGAGCTAATCCTTCACCTGGTTTTCCCATATATGTTTCATACATCTTTAATAAAGCTGTATTCTTATGAGATTTTCTCTTCGCTAAAGTGCTATTCTTATCTTGGTTGTATAGAACTGAAGCTCTTACTGTCTTGATGTCAACCTTATCTCTTTCTACAGAACTTACGTGAGGTTGTCCACCACCGTTAACACAACCACCTATACAAGCCATAACTTCTATAAAGTGATATTGTTTTTCTTTCATTTTTTCTGATTTCATAAACTCAAATAAGTTTATTGAACCATTTACTACAGCTATGTTATAATCATTGCCACCTATATTAACAGTAGCTTCTTTTATTCCTTCAAGACCTCTAACTGCTGTATATTCTATATCTTCAAGATCTGCATTTTCTACAAAATCTTTAGCTGTTCTTAAAGCTGCTTCCATTACTCCACCAGTAGCTCCGAATATAACTCCTGCTCCTGAGTATTCTCCCATAGCTGGATCTGCTTGACTATCTTCAAGCTTAGCAAATGGAATCTTAGCATCTTTTATCATCTTAGCTAATTCTCTTGTTGTTATTACTGCATCTATTTCTCTTAACCCATTTACTTCAAATTCAGGTCTATCTGCTTCGAATTTCTTTGAAGTACAAGGCATTATAGTAACAGTAAATACATTCTTAGGATCTATCTTTTCTATTTCTGGGTAGTATGTCTTACTTGCTGCTCCAAATATTTGTTGTGGTGACTTAGCAGAAGATAAGTTTCCTAATAATTCTGGAAAGTAATTTTCTGTTTGTCTCACCCAACCTGGACAACAAGATGTAAACATTGGGAAAGGTCCATTAGCTTTAATTCTTTGAATAAGTTCTGTAGCCTCTTCCATTATTGTCATATCAGCTCCAAAGTTTATATCAAAAACCTTATTGAATCCTAATTGTCTTAATGCAGTATATATCTTACCAGTTACATCTACACCATATCCCATATTGAATAATTCACCAAGAGCTGCTCTTACAGATGGTGCCATAGCTACTATTACATGCTTTTCTGGGTCTGCTAAAGCTGTCTTAACCCTATCAATGTGTAATTTTTCTGATAAGGCATCTACTGGACATGCATTTATACATTGTCCACATAATAAACAATTTGTATCATCTACACATTGCATATCCTTAGCTGCAACTATTCTCTTTCCATCTTGCTTTGTAAATTCTAAAGTACAAGTGCCTGTCTTCTTTTTACATGCATCAATACATCTTCCACATTCAACACACTTAGTTCTGTCAAACACTAAAGACTTACTTCTATCATCTATGTATGGAGTTTTATCTTCTACAACAAATGGAGTTGTTGCTTTAGCTTTTGTCTTTATTACAAGCTTTAAGAACTCACAATTTTCTCTTCTCTTACAAGCTCCACATTTAAATTCATGCTTATCAAGTAATGAAGATATTCTCTTCTTAACCATCTCTTGAACTTTTTCTGAATTAGTTGTAACAACCATTCCATCTTCAACCATTGTTGTACATGATGTTGATAGCTTAGTCTTACCTTCTTGTTCTATTTCTACAACACATACTGCACACTTTGTTACACCATTACATTCTTCTAAGAAGCAAAGAGCTGGTATATCAATGTTGTTCTTTCTTGCTAATTGTAGAACAGATATGTTTTCATCAGTTTCGATTTGTACCCCGTTTATTACGATCTTCTTCATCTTTCCACCTCAAAAAATACTATTTTTATTTCATTTTATATTAAGTCATCTGAAAATAAATAACAAGTCCAAATAGACTAGTGCATGGCCTCACTTATTTCTTCAAGATACCTAAAATGTCATATACGAAATCATTCAACTATAATTATAACAAACAGTGTTAAAAAAATCACGAACTTTATTATAATTATACAAATAAATTTATTGGATAAACTGTAAATAAGATTAGCGCATTGTAGTTATAGCTGACTCTATAAAAAATTAGCATTTTCTATGAACAAGAGAATATTTGCAACAAATAAAAGAAAATATAAAATATAACTGCTTTTTATTAGAGTATATTTAAGTTTAGGAGGAATTTAATTGAGAAGTTTTTTAAAATTTGTAACTATATTAATTCTAGTGCTAAATTTTACACTGTATTTAGGTAATAATATAGTAAAAGCAAACGAAAATACGACCTCTGTTCAACAAATGGATAGGCTAAAAAAAATTAAAAAAAGTGGAGTACTAACAGTATTATCAGCTAACATGGCTCCATATTCTTATAAGGATCCTATAAATGGTGAATTTAGTGGACTTGATGCAGATATTATAAAAGAAATAGCCTACCGCCTTGGAGTTAATAATGTGAATGCACAATACATAGCATTTCCTTCCTTGCTCGAAGAAGGAATAAATAATCCTCAAATTGATTCAATTGCTCAAGGATTATATATAACAGATGAACGTAAGAAATTGATGAATTTCACCAACCCAATCTATACTGAAAGGGATGTTATATTAACCAGAAAAGATACAAATATAAACAATAAAGATGACCTTAAAAACAAGATAATTGGTGTGGTTGCTGGTTCATTCAATGATAATATAGCTAACAATTGGAAGCAGCAAGGTTTAATAAGTGATTATATACGTTTTTATGATAGCAATTCTTTACTCCTAGCATTAGAAAATAAAATTATTGATGCAGTAGTCACTTCTTCTATACTAGGAGAAAATGCTCTTTTACAAAGACCTAATTCAAACTTTAAGTTGTTATCTCCAATCCAATATAAGTCAGAAGCAACTTTTAACGTAGGATATGCATTAAAGAAAGAAGATATCACATTATTGAACGCAATTAATGAGGCACTACAAGAGATGAAGACTGACGGCACCTTATATGGAATACTAGCTAAACGGAGCTTAACATCACACTATATTCCATAGAAATTAAATGATCTTAAGCTTAGGAGGAATTTACTTGAAAAGACTTTTAATGTTTATAATTTTATCAATTTTTATTTCAAATATCATTCCCAATGTAAATGCTAACATAGTTCAAGCAAATGAACATGCAACTTCAGTGCAACAATCTGATAGATTAGAAAGAATAAAACAGAAAGGAGTACTGACAGTACTATCCCCTGATGCTATCCCATACTCCTATAAAGATCCTATATCTGGTGAATTTAGTGGACTTGATGCAGATATTATAAAAGAAATAGCTAGACGTTTAGGAGCAAATAAAGTGGATGCACGCTATCTAGCATTTCCTTACATAATAGAAGAATTGGTTAACAATCCTGAAATTGATCTTATTGCACAGGGCTTCTATGCTACAGCTGGTCGTAAAAATTTAGTAAATTTCACTACTCCAATTTATACTGAAGTAGATGCAATATTAACAAGAAAGGATACAAATATAAACAATAAAGATACTTTAAAAAACAAGGTAATCGGTGTAATTGGAGATACAGTTTATGAAGATATGGCTAAGAACTGGAAAAACCAAGGATTAATAAAAACTTATACAAGATTTTTTGATAATAACTCATTATATCTAGCATTAGAACATAATGTTGTAGACGCTATAATTACTGATTCTATAATGGCAGAAAGTGCTCTTTTACAAAGACCTAACTTAAATTTAAAATTGCTATCCCCAAATCAATATAAACCAGAAATAAATTTAGCTGTAGGATATGCTTTAAAGAAAGAAGATACTACTCTACTAAATGCAATTAATCAAACCATAAAAGAAATGAAGGATGATGGAACTCTATATTCCATATTGGCTAAACGCAGCTTAATATCACACTACATTCCATAAGACATTAAAAAAGAAGAAGGCATAAGCCTTCTTCCATCAAACATCATTAATTTAGTTATACATAACATTTAATCCACTATAGATTCCACCTAAGTTCATCAACTCTTCATGAGTTCCTCTTTCTTCTATTCCCTTGTCTGTTACAACTACTATTTCATCAGCATTCTTAACAGTGGTTAATCTATGTGCAACTACTAAGGTTGTTCTTTCCTTACATAACTCTTCCAAGGATTGTTGAATTTCATATTCTGTTACATTATCTAAGGCTGAAGTTGCCTCATCTAATATAAGTATTGGAGGATTCTTAAGGAATACTCTTGCTATAGAAATTCTTTGTTTTTGCCCACCTGACAACTTTACTCCTCTTTCCCCTACATAAGTATCATATCTGTTTGGTAAAGTCATTATAAAATCATGAAGACTAGCTCTTTTAGCTGCTTGTATGATTTCTTCATCTGTAGCTCTTGGACTTCCATACAGTATATTGTCCTTTATTGTCCCTGTAAATAAGAATACATCCTGTTGAACAACTCCAATGTTACTTCTTAACGATCTTAAAGAAACATCGTGAATATCATTGCCATCTATTAATATTCTTCCTTCCTCAAATTCATAAAATCTAGGAATTAGGTTACAAATAGTTGTTTTTCCTCCACCAGATGGTCCTACTAATGCTACCATCTTACCTGCTTCTATTGAAAGATTAAAGTTTTCTAAGATTTGAGCATTATTTTCATCATAACTGAAGCTTACATTCTCTATATCTATTCTTCCCTTAACGTTCTTTAACTCTGTGGTATTTTCTTTTTCTTGTTGAGGGACTTCCTCTATTATCTCCATATATCTCTTGAAGCCTGTTGTACCAGCTTGGTATTGCTCCATAAAGTTTATAAGTTTCTTTATTGGCTGCATAAATGACTTAATATATAAAATATAAGCTGCTAAATCACCTATGCTAATATACTCTTTATATGCAAAATATCCTGACCCAATTAAAACCAATAAATCTAGCAAATCAGTAAAGAAGTTCATACCTGCAAAGTATTCTCCCATAACCTTATAAGAGTATTCTCTTGCCTTCTTAAACTTCACGTTATTTTCTTGGAATTTTTGCATTTCAAATTCTTCATTTGCAAAAGACTTAGTTACTTTTACCCCTGCTAGACTGTTTTCCAAGGTTGCATTAACCTCTCCAGTTTTAACTCTAGTTTCTAAAAATGCATCGTTCATCTTTTTTCTTCTAGACATTGTGAACCATAATAATATTGGTATAAAAGCAAATATAATTATAGTCAAAGGAACATTTATTGTGCATAAAACAATTAATGATCCTATTATCATTACTACAGAAGTAAATATATCTTCTGGACCATGATGTGCCAGTTCTGAAACTTCCATAAGGTCGTTTATCATTCTTGACATTATTACTCCAGCCTTATTGTTGTCAAAATACTTACATGGCAGTGACTGAAGATGTTCAAACATATCTCTTCTCATATCTGCCTGCATCCTTACCCCAACTGCATGCCCATAGTAAGTCATAAAATAATTAAGCCCAGCTTTAATTATATATATAATCAACAACGCTACAGCAAATACTACTAAACTCCTAAGATTTTTATTTGGAATAATGTCATTAATCACATTTCTTGTTAACATAGGATAAATCAAATCACAACCAGCAACTAAAAATGCTGCAAAAAAATCTAAAAAGAATAATGTCCTATGTGGTTTATAAAAGCTTATAAATTTTTTTAACATATTTCTACACCCCCTAAACTTTTATTATACAGTATAGGGGTATACATTACAATTTTTAAAAAAACATTCTATTTTGGAAGTTGAGCCTATATACCTAAATCCTTATTTTTACTACTTAAATCTGCCTATCTAATTAAGATTTTGTTAATACCCAGCTTAATACTTGGATTATGAGTTTACATTTTGTATAATAAAACAATATCACAATTAACACTATATTTACAGGTTTTGCCAGAAAATAATATGATCTAAAATCATATTCTAAGTAAGTTTTTAAGAAAGATAACTATTAAATTTTTGATAAACAACAAATACTTAAACAAAGATAAAAGCATTTTATCTAAAAGGAGAAAGTAACCAATTATCAAATTATAGAGATCTAAAATAATTCGATTGGAGGATGTTATGAAAAAGTTTTTTGAGAATTTATTAATTTTAATTTTGAGTTCTATAGTTGCACTAATAATCAATTATTATTTGACAAGTAAAATTGTTTTTAATCTTGTCAGTATAAATGATTTTATTATTAAGCCATTTTCAATTATATTAATTATATTTCAAATAGTTTGTATATTTTGTATTACTCAGTTTATTATTTATAAAACTATAGATGAAACAACTTTAAAAGTTTTTTATATATGCTATTTTTTAATGTTAATACCTTCATTATTTGGAAGAAACTTTTTTAAAATTAGAATCTATAATTTAAATCCACTACTTTTATTGGATCAATTAAAATCTTTTGACAGTGTTATAACTGCAATACTTAATGTTATATTATTTATGCCTATAGGGTACCTTTTTAAAAACAAGAAATTTGGAACACTTATTGCTATAATGCTTCCAGTAGAATTTATGATAGAGTCTACCCAACTTATATTTAAAGTTGGTGTTTTTGATGTTGATGATATTATTCTTAACATTATTGGTATCTCACTAGGCTACTTATTAACACAAAAATTTATTTCTGAGTCTTCTGATGATAAAAATGATATTGATAGTTAATATTCAACTTATTACTTCTTAGTTTATAGAAATTAAACTCCTAATTTTAACATTAAAAGCGTAGAAATTAATCTACGCTTTTAATTTATTATACATTTTCTATTTATTAATATTTATAATTCTACTGCATTCAGAGGTACTACCATCATTGCCAACAACCTTCACTGTCACATTGTGTTTTCCCTTAGTAATATTACCTGCAGTTACAGTACAGTTAAAACCACTGTTATCAGCATCTTTATATTGAGGAAATACTCTCTTTACATCTGGTCTTTTTTGTCCTATTGTTGTATATGCTATATGTTTACCATCAATAAGTATTTCTATGCTTTTTACCCCAGATGGATTCAATACCCAACCACTTACATTAAACTTATTGCTAATTCCTTGCCCATTAGTTGGAGTATCCACATTCATTTTTACTGGCAATTTAGATATTTGGAAGTTCTTACTCTTTTCTGCACACACTTCCCCTCCGTTTTCTGCTCTTGCAGTTACTGTATGGACTCCATTTGAGAGTTTACTTATATCTAAATTATAACTAAAACCACTCTTATCTGCCTCCTGATATTCAGGAAATACTTTCTTTACATCTGGTCTACTTTCACCAATCTTTGCATCTCCTACATATTTGCCATCAATAAGTATTTGTACACGGTCTACTCCAAATATATCTAATGCCCAACCATTTATTTTAAAATTATCACTAACTGTTTTATTATTTACAGGATTATCAATATTAATTGTTTGTGATTTTAGACAAAGCCTATAGACGTATCCTCTAACTTTCCCTTGTTTTGTATCATATTCTATATATGGAAATCTGTTAGTCTGATCATCCAATAAAATAACCTTAGTTCCAGGCTTTAAACTTCCAATAACTTCATGGTCACATGCAGGTACTGAAAAAACTTCTATATTATTTCCTTTATTACTAGTTTCATATTGCTTAGGCTTAAGGCTACTATGTTCTATACTAGAACTAATGCTTACATAGTTTTCTACTGACCTCTTATCAATATACCCTCTTTGTGGACCTTTAGCTGTAACATACTCAATAACGAAATAATTATTTTCTTCAGCTATTATTGTTACATTCTCATTCTCAGCCACTGTTCCTTTTTTTGCATATACAGAAGCATTAGGCCCATAATAAACTGGAGCTTGAGATGCTAGATATGAAACTTGTGCCTGTGATCTTTCAGGGAATATACTTGATTTTCTAGCAATCTTCTTTCCATCGGTACTTGCCTCTTTAACTGAAACTGCATTTGACACTTTTAATAAATCAAATAGTTTATGAGCTAATTCACCTTTATTTTCATATGAATCAGAAAAATATTTGCTATCTAATACTATTACTGTGCCTTTATGTTCCTTATTCATTGCCACTTTAGAATTGAAACCATTAAAATTAACCTTCTTATAAGTCTTACCTTGATTGTTGTAAATTACGCTGCCTGTATCTCTACCTATTACTATCTTTTCATTTCTAATAATACTATCTATCATATTTGAATAAACTATTGAATCATCGCCATTGTAACCATCTTTTAAACTTTGTCTTAAATATCCTTTTGAATCAAAATAATAATATGCACCACAAACTTCATGCATTAGATTTGATATATATTCCCTATCTTCCTCTGCAACCCAAATTCCATTATCACTTGGAATACTCCCAGCTTGTTGTAATATATCTTGAGAATTGAATACTGATTTTGATTTATTGTTTAAAGCTGCAAATGTTGCTGTATAATCATTAACTGTTTTCAAAGATTGATTATTGTCTGTTGCACTATTAGGTTTTACATTTATTTTATAAATCCCACCTTGTTTAGGGTAAAACCGCAATACTCTATTTAAAGTGTCTAACTTGCAATACTCCACTTCCTTGAAGCTTCCATTTGTTTGTTTTTGATATACCGTTAATTTAGAATCATCAATTTGTGAACCATAATCTAAAATATATCTTATATCTACAGCATGTCCCACGCTTTGATTTATGAAATCATTGCTGACTTCTACCTCTTCATTAATTGCAACTTCTCCACAGTTTTCTATTTTTTTAATTGAATTTAATTTTTCTTGTGTTCCTAAACTCGATAAAATATTGGTTTTTTTAAGATTTTCTGTTGTTGTAGCTTTAGCCATACTTACACCAACTGTATTAAACAATGTTGCCATAGTAAAAGCTGTTAATGTCACACCACCAATAAATTTTCTGCCTCTCATAATTCTCCCCCTTAAACATTAATATGCATAATATTAACATGCGAGTTTAATTAAGTCAATTAGCTATAAATACGCCTACATTTGCTAATTAACTTTTTTAATATTTTCGATTTATTCCTTAACTATTAATCGTAATAGTGGTAAAATATATAATTAAGCGTACATAAAAATTCAGAATAATTTCAAAAATAAATGTGGGAGGTATTTTTATGTCTAAAGAAGTTAATATCGATTGGGGAAATCTTGGATTTAGTTATATAAAGACAGATTTTCGTTATATTTCTATGTGGAAAGACGGTAAATGGGATGATGGTAAATTAGTTGAGGATAACATGATTTCCATCAGTGAAGCGTCTACTTGCCTACATTATGGTCAAGAATGCTTTGAGGGGCTAAAAGCATACAGAACAAAAGAAGGAAAAATCCAATTATTTAGAGTTGATAAGAACGCTGAAAGAATGAATACTAGCGCTGAAAAATTACTTATGCCAGAAGTGCCAAAGGAAAAGTTCATTGATGCTTGTATGCAAGTTGTAAAAGCAAATGAACATTATGTTCCTCCATATGGAACTGGTGCAACCTTATATCTAAGACCATTCTTAATTGGTGTTGGTGATAACATAGGGGTTAAACCTGCTCCAGAGTACCTATTTGGTGTATTCTGTATTCCAGTTGGACCTTATTTCAAGGGCGGAATGGCTCCTTGTAACTTCAACGTTGCAGACTATGATAGAGCTGCTCCTAGAGGAACTGGTGGATATAAAGTTGGAGGTAACTACGCTTCTTCTTTAAATTCTCACAAAATGGCTGCTGATGCTGGTTTTGCAGATTGTATTTACTTAGATCCTGCAACTAATACTAAAATTGATGAAGTTGGTGCTGCAAACTTCTTTGGAATTACAAAGAATGATGAATTCGTAACTCCAGTTTCACCTTCTATTTTACCTAGCATAACAAAATATTCTCTTATGCAAATAGCTAAAGATTATTTAAAAATGCCTGTTTATGAAAGAGAAGTTTTCATAGATAAATTAGATGAATTCAAAGAGGCAGGTGCTTGTGGTACTGCTGCTGTTATCACTCCAATTGGAGGAATTGAATACAAAGGTAAGTTTCATGTTTTCTATGATGAAAAGGAAGTTGGACCTGTAACAAAAGAATTATACAGAATTCTATGTGGTATCCAAGTTGGAGATGTAGAAGCTCCAGAAGGATGGATATTTGAAGTAAAATAGATAAGTCCATATACTAGTCTATTTTTATATTCCCAAATTTAACAGTAGACAGTTTTAGAATTTATCTGTAAACTATATATGTTTGTATAATCAATAATTAATTAACCCCTACTGAAGTAATTCTTCAGCAGGGGTATTTTTTTGTTTAAGCATTATTCTATATTTAAAACTACTATATCAACTACGAAATAGTATATTTTTCATTTAATCTAATTATTGGGGTTATCAGCAATTGTCTCATCTGCAAAATCTGAAGTTATACCATCTTGAAGAATTGCTTCACCTCCAACATCAATCACTATATCCTCTTTAACATTACTAATTGTTTCATCCTCAGTTCCATTAACCACATATTTTTCTTTTCTAAAGTATACTAAGAATAATACTACCGCTACAACACATAATCCTACACAAAACTTAAAGGATATGTCTAATGACATGTCAGCAGCCTTACCTATCATAGGATTTATAACTGTAGCTACTAAGTCTCCTATAATAGCATAAATTGATAAGATTGTTGCTCTATCTTGAGTAGTTATAGTTTTATTCTCAACATCAGCTACAATGGGATGTATTAATGCCATTGAACCAGACACTATCATCACACTTAACACACTTAAGATAGGACTTCTAGTAAGAACTAATATAATACAACTCATCATCATTGCTAAAATTAATCCTAAAATACTCTTATGGTTTCCAAACTTCTCTGTTATCTTATGAACCTTAGCAGAAGCAAGAGCAATGATCTGCACTGCAGCTAACAAAATTCCAAAATATTTAACATCAATTCCACTTCTAGCATACTGAGGTTGATTTAGAACTACTGTTATAGCTTGATATACCTCTGTTATTAATGCCACAGAAACTAATAAAAAGAAGATATTCTTATTCCCAAGCACTCGTTTAAAACTCTCTTTAAAGTTCTGCTTTTCCTCTGCTTCTCCTTTTACCTCCTTTAGAAATAAACTTGCAATAGTAGCAAGTCCATAAGGGATAATAGTAAGTAACGCTGCTAAGTCCATAGAACAAGCAATTATAGGTGTAGACATCAATGAACAAATCAAAAATCCAGCTGTCATACAAAAACTATATCTGCCAAAAACCTTTTGTGATTCCGCTTCATCTATAGAAGAATATAAAAATGCCATGTCACATCCTGATAAACCTGATAAAGCTATAGCAAGAAATACTCTCTCCAATAAAAACATAGGAAAAGAATAAGCTCCATAAAAAACAATCTTAGATATAAAAAATATAAGGTTAGCAATTACAAGAGTTTTCTTGTACCCAAATCTATCTGCAAACCAACCCCAGGGCACCTCTCCTAAAATTGCTATAATCCAATATACAGACTCAATCACAAATATATCATAAATAGTTATGCCTCTAGCCTGTCTATACAGAGTTGATATAGGAGCATAGAAAACAAAACCTTGTAAAAATACAATCAAGTACATAAGGTACACGTTTTTCTTATTATTCAATTTAATTCACCATCCAATTTTTTGCATAATTAATAAAGGTACTAGAAATTAAATTTTTCTCTACCTTGTAGAACTCTATTAATTATTTACGCATTAAATTGGACTTCTCATAAAACAAACCTCCGTGATTGTAAACTTGCTTTCATATTATCATAACTATGCTATTAATTGCAATATATTTCCTATTTTACTCAATAACCTTATCTAAAACGTCCATAAGCCTTTCATCTGTCCAGTTATTTTTTTCTTTAATTTCTTTGAACTTATTTCCTAGATTGAATTTCAAATTTTCTATATATTCCATACTAAACGGAAGAAACTCTTCTTGAATTCTTATATATTCTTCTGAAAAATACTCCTTACTTAAAATCATAGAAAACAATATTAAAAATACACAATTATTTTTTATAAGATTCTTTAAATTACTAATATCTCTTCCTTCATCAGCTTCATATTCTTCTAATAAACCTATGGTAAAATTAATTAATTTATTTGCTAATGGATCTAAGTTATATTTTCCTGCCAGCTGTGACATTATTGTGATGTGATTATTCTTAAAGTCTTCTTTTACATCTTGCAAATCATCTGCTACCTGAAGCAAAAATCCATATCCAACACAAAATTCTATATTCTTTGATGTAAGTTCTCCATTCACAAGATATCCATCAACAAGAACTGAAGCTCCTCCCTTCTCTATAGATATCCCTAGTATATCTCTTTCATAAGGAATTGTTACCTTGTCCTGCTGAGTTAAGCTTTTAATTTGTCCTTCATGTATTGTGTATAAGCTCTCATAAACTTTAGGATACCGTTTTCTACCAAAAATGCTTTCTATGTCTTCTACCAACTTATAAACCTTTTCTTCATTAGGATTTACAGGTTCTATGTTTTCTCCTCTTAACCTCTTATAAAATCTTTCATTGAATTCCTTCTTATCCTCAATGCTTACTTCTGGACTATCCAAATAATTATCTGTATATGGATAAAGCATACTATATCCATATATGGCCCTGGTAAACTTAATTTCTTCTCCTAGTAAAGACTGAATCATATTTATGATCCAAACATTTCTCATTGCCTGACCAATATCGGCTATTGAAAGATTTTTATCAAATTCTCTAGCTGTCTTAATAAAAGTTTTAGTACTTTCAATAAAATTATCTCTTAACCTATTATCTACGTCACCAATATTGAAATAATCATCTTTTTTTATAGCTTGACCTATGATTCGTCTTCCCTTCTGCTTCCACTTATCTATATCTTCATCATTAACCGGTACACTATCAAGATGTTTAAAAAGCTTATTAAGCATGCCATTCAGTTTCTTTTGTCTTTTTTTCTTTTCCGCAGGTGTAACTCTATCTAAGCATTGTTTGAAATTACTACTAGAATTCCACCATTTCATCCTAAATAATTCGTAATAATCCTCTAAGCAATGAATATCTCTCATTATGTATCCTCACACATTCAAATTTTTCTAATATAATTATACTTCAATTATATACTGATACTAACAACTAAATGCAAGATAGTAAATATATTTAAATTTATGTATTTAAATATATAACTTTAAACATACATTTATAGATATATATATAAATATTTATAGTTAAAATGCCACTTTGTATAGAAATTTAGAGTCTAACCTCTAATTTAAAATCTGACTCCATTTTCTTATAACATTGAATAATTTTTTTAAAAAAAATCATTTTCCAAACTTAAATAGCTTCCTGTGAAATTCACAGGAAGCTATTTAACTATTATATATAAGCCTTCTCTTACTCAATTTGTATTCTATTATTATTTTCAATAACTTTATTTATCTTTGGTAAAATAATCTTCAATTGTCCATAATGTCTTTCTCTCCTAATATAATTATCTTTGCTTTCATCCAATGTTTCTTCTCTCTTTGCAGAAATAATTAAATTATTATCTCTGTATTCTAGATTTATGTCCTCTTTATTAACTCCTGGCAATTCAGCATCCACCAAATATTCATTTTGAGTTTCCTTTATATCTGCATTGAAGTTTCCTGGCATATTCATATTTCCAAAGAAATCATCATTGAAAAATCCATTAATAAAATCTTCAAAGGAACCTCCTGTTGTTTTGACTCCATTAGTTTTAAAAGGTATTAATCCAAACATACTAAAGACCTCCTTAAAATATTTATTCTTTATCTTTTTTACAATTACATTTTAATTTTAAAGTCAAAGAAAGTCAAAGTTAGTAAGAGCTATGTTTTGAAACTTTATTATCATTATCATCCATTACATGAAAATATCTTAAATTTGCTGCTATTTACTCAAAAATTCTAAATATAGCTTCAACTAAATGTAAAAATGCTAGAGAACCTTGCTCTCTAGCATTTTTAACTTAAACATCTTCAAAAATGACATATAAACTTACTTACTTTTTAGGTTTCCTTAACTATTTAACATTTTAAGTAACTCATTAACTGAACTTTTTGCTCTGTCTGGCAAATGATCAATAGCCTTCTGTCTCTTTTTTTCATTATCTATTTGTGCAATTTTCATTACTTCTTGTTGCAATCCAGGAATAGAGTTAAGTTCGCTGGCTATAGCATTAAATCTTTGTGCAAAAGCTGGATCTTGCATCTTTTGTCTTAACTTCATGATTAATTCAAAGCCATTCATCTCTGCATTCTCCTACTAATATTTCTATATTATAATATTCAATTTAACGAAAGTTGTTACAACAAACTTATACCTCTATCACTAAGATTTAATGAGTGCTTTATTTCATATTTTATCTATTTTCTAAGATTGTATTTATTTTAATATCATCATCAAATAAATCCTTCTTATATTTATTCTTAAGTTTTAACAAATAAATATCATTGTGAATATGCTCTGAAACAATAGATGCAAATAAGCTATTTTCTGTGAATGCTCCCATAAATTCTTCTCTGTGAGGACCTCTATCTGCCACCAATGTTCTTTTGCAATCTATCACTAACATTATTCTTGTTTCCTTACCTACACATTCTAAATTCCCATGATTATATAACTCTACAGGAAGATTTTCTGCTTCCATCTTTGAAAAAGAAAACACTATAATTCTAACTTTTCGCTCTTTAAGTTCCATAAATTCCTTTTCAAATTTATATAAATTAATATCAGTATTTATATATACCTCTTTTTCCGCTGTTAGTAACAATTCTTTTATCTTTGAAATAATATTATCATAACCTTGTATATTCACATATCTCTCTTCAGAATTCGATGTTTCTATTTGCTCTAGTTTTGTTTCAAGCATATCTGCAGTTTGGATAAAATTGTTCTTCATATTATTTATTAATACATTAGGGTTTTCTGCCTTATATATCTGAGAATCTCCTGGTAACAAAAACACTACCCCTCTTTTATATAAATTATCTAATGCTGAATAAACTGATGACCTAGACATATTTAATATTTTTGCAATTTGATAACCATTTAGACTTCCATTTTTTAATAAAGTTATATAAACTGCTGCCTCAGTTTTTGAGAAATTCAGTTTTTCTAAAAGACCTATGATTTCGTCCATAACAAATATCCCTTCTTTACACAACTAATTTTTCTTTTGCTAACAGCAACTTTCACTTAATGTTATATACTATTATTATTTAGTCGTACACCATGTTCTGCTAAATAAAGTCTATTTTATTCATAGTATTTAGTCAAGATTTATATTCAATGTATCCTCAATAATTACTCTTATAATTTTTCCTATTGTTTAAGATATAAACTTATTTGAAATTTAAGTTTTACATTTTTGTCTTCTATCTTCTATTGTTTTTTTTAGATTAATAAATAGAATTATATATATACTCAAATTTGATTTAACGTATCATAATGATTTAAAAATATTTTATTCTGTTAAATCATTTGTTATAAATTTTATCTAAATATATAAAGGAGATCTATCTTATGGCTTCACTTTTTAAAGAACAAATAAATATTCTTGTAGTAGATGATGAACAAAGTATCGTTGATTTTATCAAAATGGGCTTGGAAGCGGAGGGTTATACTGTACATACCGCCTTTGATGGTTATGAGGCAATAAAAGCAGTTCAAGAGATTAATCCTCATGTTGTTATATTAGACATAATGCTACCCGGCATGAGCGGCTATGAAGTTTGCTCACAAATCAAAAAACTTACTAAGGCAGCTATAATTATGCTTACAGCTAAAGATGAAGTTGATGATTTAGTTAAAGGCTTGAGTTTAGGCGCAGATGATTATATGTCTAAACCCTTTAGTTTCAAAGAATTAATTGCTCGTATTGAAGTAAGACTAAAAAGTACTTTTCCGGAACTGAGTGAAACAAATACTATGGGAAATTTCTCTATAGATGATGGCGCTCATGAAATATCCTATAACGGCAATATATTAGATTTACCACCTACACAATACAATCTTCTTAGATACTTGCTTTTAAATAGAGGCTTAGTTATCAGTAAATCTACAATACTTGAAAATGTTTGGGGTTATGATTTTAACGGCGATGAAAATATCGTGGAAGTTTATGTACGATATCTACGAGATAAAATTGGAGATAAGGATCATAACATCATAAAAACAGTACGAGGTGTTGGATATAAGGTGGTAATCTGATGAAAAAATTCATTCCCAAAATTAACAAGAAGAGCTTACAATGGCAGCTACTATCTAGATTTTTTGCTATATTAATCACTTCTTTAGTAATAATACAATCTGCACAATTTTTACTTATGAGGGACCATCTATATAAGAGCAAAATGCAAATTTTATTATCAAGATTTCATGATGAAAAAATAAAATCTCTGTTCTACTTACAAACCATGGATGGCATAAAACAAAATAGTTCAGATTTAATCCAACAGCTTATTGATGTAAATATGAGCGTTGCAATTATTGATTCAACTGGTAACATAATTGATAGTTGCGGCAAGGTAAATATATCCAACATGGATGAACACGATCAACATGAGTTACATGAGAAAAAAGTCAACTTAATAACTCCTGTTCCTAAATTATCGAATGATAAGTATATAGAACTTCTTAATAGCAAGGAGAACTTAGAAAAAAGCTATAAGGTTATTGAGGATGAAACTGATTCTTGTCAACTTGTTATATGGAGAAAAATAGGTCCAAAGGATGCCCCTATTGGATTAATTCAACTAAGTACTTCTGTAAAAGATATTGATTCTATGCTTCACAATCAATTATATATCTATATTACTTCCTCCATTCTAATTCTATTTATAGGAATTACTGTAGGTGGCACTGTTATAAAAAGAACCTTATTGCCTCTTCACAACATGACCAATACTGTTGAAGAGATAAATGTAGGGCAGCTAAACACAAGGCTTCCTGAAAATAATGAACAATTGGAGATTGATAAATTATCTGTTTCTTTTAATAACATGCTTGAAAGAATAGAAACATCATTTGATAAAGAACAAAAAACTCAAGAAAAAATGCGAAGCTTCGTTTCAGATGCCTCACATGAATTAAAAACTCCTCTTACATCAATACATGGGTTTGTGGAAATCTTATTAAGAGGTGCTGCTAAAAATGAGGATCAATTGAATTTAGCCTTAAACAGTATTTTATTAGAAAGTGATAGATTAACAAAGCTAGTAAATGACCTTTTATTATTAACTAAGCTTGATCAAAAAGTTTCTATAGACTTAGTTCCAGAAGACATTAACAATGTGATCAAAGAGGTACTGCCACAACTTGAAGTACTTTGTGATAAAAGAAAAGTTAATCTACAACTTCATGATGATATAAAAGTAAATATAAATAGAAACCAAATAAAACAAGTTATATTCAACTTGGTACAAAATGCTGTACGACATACTGATCCTATAAATGGCTTAGTAACTATATCTACAAATACAGAGAATATTGCATCTGAAACCTATTCAGTATTAAGAATATCTGATAACGGTACAGGTATTACCCCTGAACATCTGGATAAGATATTTGATAGATTCTTTAGAAGTGAAACTCACAGAGCTAGAAAAGATGGCGGCTACGGGCTTGGTCTTTCCATCGTAAAATCTATAATAGATGCTCACGAAGGAAAAATTAATGTAGAAAGTACAGTTGGCGCTGGAACTACGTTTATAATTTATCTAAAAATATTTGATAGACAGTAAGTCTATTATTTTACTCCTTGCAATTTAAAAATTTCTTCACTTACAGTTAACTCAATTCTCAGCAAATTCTCAGCCTACACTCATGGATAATTAAGATTGCCTCTCTATAATCTTAATTATCCTAGTAATCAATTTACTTCAGGTGGGGTTCTCGCTTTCCCTATTAATAATCCCCACCTGAAAATTCTTTTATAGGTGGTGAATTTTCTTGAATCCAATTAATTTAATTCTACTGATTACCATAGGAATTACAGCTCTCATTTTGTTATCAATCTTAATTCTTAGAAAAAAGACTTATGAACCTATAACTAAAAGTTTTTATGCTCTAGGCACGTTGATAAACTTAAAAGCTATCGGCAAAAATGCTGAACTTGCTATAGAAGAAACTGTTCTAAAGCTTAATGAAATTGATGATAATATGTCAGCTTTTAAATCCTCTAGTGATATATCAAAAATAAATATGAGTTCCGGAAAAAATTTTCAATCAGTAAATGAAGATACCTACTCTGTAGTGAAAAGTGCTGTAAAATACAGTGAGATATTAGAAGGAAGCTTTGATCCTACAATTCGTCCTTTAGTTACTCTTTGGAACATAGGTAAAAGCAACGAATCAATTCCTGCTCAAAAAGAAATTGATGAAAAAAGAAAGCTTGTTAATTACAAAGACATACTATTTGATGACACTACTTTTTCAATTAAGTTAAGCAAACCAAATCAAGCTATTGATGTAGGTGGTATCGCTAAAGGTTTTGCTGCTGATGTGGTTAAAAATATATTTTTAAAACACAAGATTAACAGTGGAATAATCGATTTAGGTGGTAATGTTTATGCCTTAGGCTGCAAAGATGACAGAACTGATTGGAAAGTTGGCATCCAAGATCCTTTTAAACTACGTGGAGAATTCATGGGCATAGTTACTGTAAGGAATAAATCTGTAGTTACTTCAGGTAATTATGAAAAATACTTTATGAAAGATGGTAGAGTTTTTCACCATATAATTGATCCTACAACTGGCTATCCTTCCGAAAGTGAAATCATAAGTGCCACAATAGTATCAGATAACTCTATTGATGGAGATGGATTATCTACTGGAGTATACATTCTTGGTGTAGAGAAATCTATGAAACTTATAGAATCTATGGAAGGTATAGATGCATTATTCATAACTAAAGACAAAAAAGTCTTTATTACCTCTGGATTAAAATCATATTTCCAAATTGCTAATAAAGATTATACATATAAACCATTATAAAAAAGAAGTGAGAAAAGGAGTAAAATCTATGAAAAAGAAGATACAAACAACGCAAATTTTTAGACACATTGTTCAGATAGTTTTATTTTTCCTGCTGCCAGGATTATATATCTTAACCTTCAGTGAACTTAAAAACATTTATAAAATGATAATAAGTGGCAACTTCCACTTCCTTCAAGCCTTCCCTGCATTGATTGAATTCACTACAGTTATTTTTGCTACTATCTTGTTAGGCAGATTTTTCTGTGGTTGGTTCTGTGCCTTTGGTACATACAATGATTGGATTCATCTAATTTCAAAAAATATCTTTAAAATAAACTACAAAGTAGACGAGCAACTTGATGCTGCATTAAAATATGTTAAATATATAATTCTAATAATTATCTTAGTTGTTTCTTGGAGCTTTGGTAGTACTATTTTTAGTAGTACAAGCCCTTGGGATACCTTTGCTCAAATAACTGATTTTTCATATGTTTTATCAAACTTAACTTTAGGTCTTATACTTTTAGCATTAATAACAGTAGGTGCAATATTCATAGAGAGATTTTTCTGCAGATACTTATGTCCTTTAGGTGCTGTATTCTCTATAATCTCTAGATTCAGTATTTTTAAAATAAGAAAACCAAATGAGAAATGCGGAAAATGTAGAATATGTACAACTAACTGCTCAATGGGACTTCCACTTTATAAAATGCAACAAGTTCGTGGTGGTGAATGTATTAACTGCTTAAAGTGTACAGAAGTTTGCCCAAGAAAGAATACCAATGCTAACCTACTTGGAGAAGATGTTAACTCAAATTTAGCAAGCACAGTAGCTCTAGCTACAATGGTTGGTCTTTATGGTGGTAACAAATTAGGTGCATCTGTTTTAACTAAAGCAGGTATAGCTTCTACTACAATATCAAGCAACGCAAGCACTGCAAAGACTTATAAGGATGGTACTTACACTGGTACTGGTACTGGTTTTAGAGGTGCTACAACTAAGGTTTCAGTTACAGTAAGCGGTGGTAAGATTACTAAAATCGAAACAGTATCAAATGGAGATACTCCTGATTTTTATGAAAGAGCTATTAATACTATTTCCGGAGAAATAATTTCAGCACAATCTGCTTCTGTTGACACTGTTTCTGGTGCTACTTTTAGTAGTAATGGAATTATTGAAGCTGTACAAAATGCTTTAAGTCAAGCTGAATCTGGTACTTCTTCAAACAATGCAACTACTTCTGATAACAGTAATTCAACAAATGGAAACAATACAACTAATTCAACTGCTACTCCAAAGGTTCCTTACAAGGATGGTACTTATATAGGGACTGGTACTGGCTTTAGAGGAGCTACAACTGAAATGTCCGTTACAGTAAGTGGTGGTAAAATCACTAAAGTTGAGACAGTATCAAACGGAGATACTCCTGATTTTTATCAAAGAGCAATTAACACTGTTTCTCAAGAAATAATTTCAACACAATCTACTTCTGTTGACACTGTTTCTGGGGCTACCTTCAGTAGTAATGGAATTATTGAAGCCGTACAAAATGCACTATCTAAGGCTGCATCTGGTTCAACATCAAGTAACTCAACAACAACTAATGACTCAGCTGCATCAAACAACAGCAGTTCTGAAAGCAATACACAAACTAATGAACAAGCAAGTAAAACTGAAGATAGCACTTCTACTGAATCAAATGATAATAACACTACTACAAATAACAACACTGCTAATTCAAACACTACAAAAAGTACTACTGATTCAACTTCAACTACTAAAAGTAGTTTAAAGAACGGAACCTACACTGGAACTGGTACTGGCTTTAGGGGTGGTACAACAAAAATCTCTGTTACAGTAAGTGGTGGTAAGATTACTAAAATTGATACAATTTCTTCTGAAGATACCCCTCGATTTTATAACGGTGCAATTAGCACAATATCTGATGAAATAATATCTACTCAAACTGCTTCCGTAGATACTGTTTCTGGTGCTACTTATAGTAGTAATGGAATCATTGAAGCTGTACAAAATGCTTTAAGCCAAGCAAAATAAAAGAGGACCTGAGTATACATTGCCTTTCCTAACGAGACAGAAGAAATTATATTTATTCATCTTGCAGCTAATATTTTTCTGCTCATTGATACACTCATATGCAACTCCTGTGATTTAGTATAATGGTCACAACAAAAATAGACCCTATAAGATGTGGGCAGTTTTAAACTGTCTATCTTATAGGGTCTATTTTAATAGTGTGTAGTTTCTTTTTTAATATCCGTTATAAATTTCTCCAAAACCATTATTACCAAACTGATTATTAGAATCGTCATAATTTTTAGTGAATTTTAAATTGGCTCCTGATATACTGCTACTTTTCCCGTGAATTACCACTTGTCTAGGAGAATTAGGATTATTCCCTATTACATTAATTGAACCCCATTCGTTATCTCCATACCAATGTTTAATAACTACTGCATAGTTAATATTAGAAGTGTCAGGTGGAGTATATTCAGCCCATTGACGTAAATTTAACGTTACTACAGAACTAGAATTATTTACATCAAATGTATTTATAGAATACATAGTTCCATTTAGGTTTGAGAAATTCCATGAAGTAAGCTTTGACGATGAAATACTATTAATAGTATTTGAACTTTTAGAGATAATAGCCTTTTGCATTACAGTAAAATCTTTATCTTCAAGAGAATTAGCAGTTACAATAACCTTCCATTTATTGTTGCTAAATTTCACATTAAATGGAACCTGAGATATACTACCATCTTTCATCTTTAGCTTTGTAATAAATTTATATTGGTCTTTTCCTAATTGTTCCTGTCTTAAAATTGAATAAGACGATAAAACTTCTCTATCATTATTAAAATTTTTTTTGTGCCAATCTGCTAATTCTGATGAATCTAACCTATCATCTTCTTCCAAAGAAATTATTTGTTCAATATTTTGAGATTTGACAGCATTTAAAAATGACTTAATGGTAGACCCTGGACTATTAGCAATAGTTGTACTTGCATAAGCTTGTGAAGGAATTATTAAAATGATTGATAGCATAAGTATTAGTATTTTTGACTTTAGTTTTAGTTTATTATTCATAAAAAGCACCTCCATATTTCCGACTTGAATATAATATTCTACATAAAATGAAAAAAACCTCTTATATTCAATAAAAAGTAAAAATATATTTATACTTCTATATACATCTGATTGCGATGTATGTTATAATAATTGTAAATACTTCAAATGAAAGGTGGTAAAATGTATACAGAAATATTAAAAGGAAATATTGACACTATTATGTTAGCTTTAATATCTAATGAGGATATGTATGGATATGATATTGCTAAATTAATCAAACAAAAAACTGATAATTCATATCAAATTGGTGAAGGAACTCTTTATCCTGCATTAAAAAGATTAGAAGATAAGAATTATTTGCAATCTTATTGGGGAAGTTCCGATGGAGGCGTGAAAAGAAAATATTACAGCATTACAGAAACCGGCAAAAATGAGTTGCTTATAAGAATAGACAGTTGGAGAAAAATTAATAATCTAATAAATAGTTGTGTAGGAGGGGGGATATAGTTTATGGATAAAATATATGACCATATTGAAATGATTATGAGTAATTTGGTTTGTAGTAAGAAAGAGAAGGAGGATTTTAAATCACAGTTTATAGATCATTTAAATTTGCTAAAGGATGAATATATTAAGAATGGAGTTAATGAAGAAGAAGCTACAAATTTAGCTATAAGAGATTTTGGCGATGGAAGTAGTATTATAAATGAACTTAATTATAATAGTCTCAAATACAGTAAGAAATTAAGAATTTTCTGTGGGATTTGCTTTAGCGTATATATTATTTTTTTATTTTTTGTTTTATTAAATCCTTTACGAAATACAGCTCGATGGGTTGCTACTGCAAGAAGTGGTGGAGGATATTTAGGGGTTACTATTAATGTAATTCCACTAAAGACCATAATCGGTTACTGCGCTAATATTTTTAGAAATAATCTTAGTGTATTTTTGTATAATATTTTCGGTGAAATAATTTTATTTGTTCCCCTAGGAATTATACTTCCTTTTATTTTTATAAAGGCGAGGTTGTTTAGAAAAAATATTAAAATTGCTTTCTTAATTAGTTTACTTATAGAGTTAGTAAAAGTTATATTACCTTTAGGAGTTGCAGATGTTGATCACATTATTCTGCATATAATTGGATCTATAATTGGTTGGCTAATTTACTTATTTCTATCATTAAAAGTGATTAAACCCAAATACGTACAACAAAGATTTTATTAATTATATCCACTCAATATCAAGTAGCTGCTAGAACTTGAATCAGCTACTTTTATTGATAAGACTAAAAACAGTAGATAGACTTTGTAAAAACAAATCTACCTACTGTCTCTTTTTCTATTCTATATTATTATTTTATTAAATTGCAAACGTCATTAGCAAATTGTACTGGGTCTTCTATTGAAAGTCCTTCAATTAATAAAGCTTGATTATATAAAATGTTAGAAAGTACTTTCAATTTGTCTTTATCGTTAGCGAAAGCTTCTTTAACAGCAGTAAACATCTCATGATTTGTATTCACCTCAAGAATCTTTTCTGCTTTTAAATTAGGATTGTCTGGCATCATGCTAAGAACCTTCTCCATCTCAATAGAAAGATCTCCTTGGTTTGCAAGGCAAACTGGATGAGTCTTTAGTCTCTTTGAAGCTTTTACTTCTTTAACCTTTCCACCTAATGCATCCTTCATGAATTCAAATAAATCTTTATTTTCTTCAGTATCCTTTTTGCTGTCTTCTTCATTATTTTCAAATCCTAAGTCGCCACTAGATACTGATTTAAATTCTTTTTCTTTATACTTCATAAGCATCTTGATTGCAAATTCATCCACATCATCAGTGAAGTATAGAATTTCAAAACCTTTGTCTTTTATCATTTCAGTTTGAGGTAATTTTTCAATTCTATCTATACTTTCACCAGTTGCATAGTAAATATACTTCTGATCTTCTTTCATTCTAGAAATATATTCATCAAGGCTTACAAGTTTCTTTTCTGTTGATGAATGGAACATAATTAAATCTTGTAAGTCCTCTTTGTTAGCTCCAAAGTCAGCATAAATTCCATACTTTAATTGTCTACCAAAGTTGCTGTAGAATTGATCATATTTCTCTCTATCATTCTTAAGCATTAATAATAGTTCACTCTTTATTTTATCTTTTATCTTCTTAGCTATAAACTTAAGTTGTCTGTCTTGTTGTAATAACTCTCTTGAAATATTAAGTGAAAGATCTGCAGAATCCACTAACCCTTGAGCAAAGCTGAAGTAATCTGGCAATAACTCTGCACATTTCTCCATTATTAATACTCCATTTGAGTAAAGTTCTAGCCCCTTCTCGTATTCCTTTGAGTAAAATGCATATGGTGTTCTAGCTGGTATGAAAAGTAAGGTATTATAACTTACCGCACCTTCAACACTTGCATGAATTACCTTAAGAGGCTTCTCATATCCAAAGTGCTTATCCATATAGAATTGATCATAATCTTCTAGTTTCAATTCATTCTTATTTTTTCTCCATATAGGTACCATACTATTTAAAGTTTCATCTTCAAGATAATCTTCGTATTCTTTATCGCTGTCTTCTTTTAACTTGCTCTTCTTTACAAGCATCTTTATTGGATACTTTATGAAATCAGAATATTTTTTGATTAATGCTTTTAATCTGTATTCCTCTAAATATTCATCAAATTTTTCATCTTCATTGTTTTCTTTAATCTTTAATATAATTTCTGTTCCTACAGTTTCTTTACTACATTCTTCAATATCAAAGCCTTCTGCACCCTTTGATTCCCATTTATATGCCTTATCAGAATCAATAGATTTACTCTTTACTGTGACCATATCTGATACCATAAATGCAGAGTAGAAACCAACTCCAAATTGACCTATGATATCTACGCCTTCTTTTGCTTCAGCTTCATTCTTAAATGCAAAAGAACCACTCTTAGCTATAGTACCAAGATTATTTTCAAGTTCCTCCTTTGTCATACCTATACCCTTATCTTCTATTGTAAGAGTTCTATTCTCTTTATCGGCAGTGATTCTAATATAAAAATCATCTTTATTAAAACTAATATTTTGATCTACAAGTGAACGATAGTAGCTTTTATCAATTGCATCACTTGCATTAGATATTAGCTCTCTTAAAAATATTTCTTTGTTAGTATAAATTGAGTTAATCATTAAATCTAAGAGTCTTTTTGACTCTGCTTTAAATTGTTGTGTAGCCATTGTATCATTTCCTTCCATTTTATTTTATTAAATACAAAGTAATTTAAAGGCTTTGTATTTTGCTTACATAAGCACAAAATAACCACCCAGCGATTATATCTGGCGTGGTTATTTTTATTTAATCAAGCCGTTCTTATAAATTCACTGGTTTAAATCAATCTTATTTAATATAAACATAAAAAACGTCTTCTTTTTAACTTTCTTTTGTTAGCACTCCTTACTGTTGAGTGCTAACTTTATTTTAGCAATTTATACTTTTTTGTCAATATATTTTTATAAATTTGTCAATTTACACTAAGCGATCTATTATTTCAGTATAAAAAATAGAGACAATAGCAAAAAACCATCATCTCTATTTTGGATTTACTAAAAAGTATTTTTTTCAAGTGAAACATTAACATCAATAATCAGGTCACCAACTCCCATTGTTATACAAAGGACTTTATCTGCACTTGCATTTGCTGTAAAAGTACCTTCTATAAGTGTAGGCGTTGAAATATCAATAATTATATTGTCCTTTGAAAAATTAGTAGCCATATTAGCAGTTAACATATTAATTAACTCTGAAATTGCACTTTGAGACAATTCATCAAAAGTTTCTACTGGCATTCCCATCATCATTGTAGATGCTATCTTCTTTGCATCTTCTGTGCTAATTGCATAAATAATATTACCTTTGATATCACCTATAAGTCCAATGATAATTACAACACCAGGACTTTCTATGTATCTTCCCTTTACCCCGACATTAAGTCTTCTAATTTCACTAAAGCCTAATTGAGGTAATATATTAGTAAATGATTCCAATATTGGATTTATATGATTGACATCCATTCCCCATCACCTCTTTTAAAGCCTATATTTATAAATAAATCACCAAATTGTGTTTTTACATGCGCTGAATATGTGTTTTCTAATTCGGCTTTTGATATATTAATTGATTCTCCATGGAATGTCGTTGGTGGAGCAACTCTTAAACCAAATAACTTATTCTTCTTATTTATCATTGAACATGCATTTCCTGCAAACATGTTAGCTATTTCAGACATTACATTAAGCACTTCTTCGTTATTCTTAGGATCCCTTCTAAGTAATACTTTTGCAAGATTATTAGCTGTTTCAAAAGACATATCAAATATTAATCTTCCTGAATACTTTCCTATTATACCCATAACTATTGAAATACCTTCACTATGTATCGCTATATCTACAGTACTTTCATCTGTAAACTCAGGTACAGTTTTAGTTAACTTGTTAAAAAGATCTAGTACTGCTTCTTTAAAAACATTTGCATACATACCTTCTAACTCTAGATACAATTCCTCATCAGCCATAACTCTGTTAATTAATAGTGTTAATTCTTCTGCATCAACTGGCTTTTGTACATATCCAGATACATGAGTTCTTTTAGCCTTTTTAATTAATTCTTCATCCATCATTGAACTTACAATAATAACTTTTATATTGCTATCTATATCATGGATTGCTCTTGTACATTCAAATCCATCTGTTCCTGGAATGGTCATGTCCATAGTAACTAAATCTGGCTTTACTCTATTTACCTCAGAAATAACTTCCTCTAAAGATTGTGCTTCTCCAACTACATTAAATCCATTTTCAGTAAGAGTATCTCTTAATAATGCTATTTGGAAAGGTGAATCATCAACAATTAAAATTTTAACATCTTTCATATTTCTATCTACCCCTTCAACATTTTTATACAAAGTTCTTATTAATTTGCAAAATCTACAATAAACGCAAAACTGTAATATCTGTTATTATTACTGGCCTATATATAAATTTATCCTTATAAATATTATATTTAATAACGAAGACTTATTCAATGTTTTTTTATTGAATTTTAAATATGATTTAATTTATTTTTCACTATTCCACCCAGCAATATTTACTTCGATACATAGAAGGAGATAATCCTACATATTTTTTAAACATTCTCCAAAAGTTTGCATCATCATTAAAACCAACCTTCTCTTTGATTTCTGAAATTGGAAGTAATGTATCTCTTAAAAGAGTAGCCGCAATATTAATTCTATGTTTAATAAGATAATTTATAATTGATATATTCTTTGCTTCATAAAACTGCTTACTTAAAGTGGTTCTATTCGTATTAAAAGTTAAAGCCAATGAATTGAGGGTAATCTTATTCTGATAGTTATCACATAAATAAGTAATAATATCCTCAACTATTTGAGGTTCATTAGCTTCTTTATTATCAGAAACATAATTATTTTTATCAAAAAGTCTAGTTGTTAAAACTAATATTTCCAAAAGAAATGATCTTGAACGACATGGCCAAAACATATCCCTTTGCAAAATAAGTTCTTTATTTACACACTCAAAAAGCTTAGCTATATAATTGGCTGTTTCAAAATCAAGATTAATAATTCCACTAAAATTATGATTCCGCTCAAGCCATGCAGTAAGCAAATAGGAATCCTGAAAATCTGTATATGAAAAATTGTTTTGTTTTTCTCTAATGTTATAAAAATTAAACTTGCTATTAATATTGCCTGGATGAAAACTTATTGATTTAGCTGATATATCAAAGCTGTATTCCAGCTTTGGATACTCATTCTCATTCATACATAAAATTGCAGGTGCCGCAATGCTAACTTTATCTTCATTAAGGATTATTATACAAGATCCATTTTCTATGTATATCAGTCTAAACCTTTCACAATTTTCCTTCTCATCTGCAAAGGTTTCATTAGCATTATAGCTAATTAAACTTTCAAATCCATTAAGTTTTTCTTTTTCTCCAATAACGTCCCCCATACTCCACTCTCCACGATGACTTTTTACCATTTTACCATATGTGTAATATAATCTCAAAGTACAAGTTTGAATTATAACGCCAATAAATCTTACATAAAGTTTTATTAATTTTAATTTTGTAAAAATGCAAAGACCTTTTGTTGATATACAATGTAATCCATTATAAATATTCATTATAATTCTATTAAACACAAAAAATGTTAGGGGGATTAATAATTATGAAATTAAAAATAAAAATATTATTGCCATTATTAACACTCACTTTGTTATGTGGTGGCATGACTTCCTGCTCCACATCTAATAAAAAGGCTAGTGACTCTGCCGCACCAAAGACTCAGAAAGAATCTAAAGTAGACTCATTAAAAATTAAATATGTTGGGAACTCATGTTTTTACATTGCATTTCCTGATGGCACTAGACTTATTTCTGATCCTTATGGATCAGCATACGCCTCAACTTTTGCTCCTTTTCCTAGTCTTGAAGCTGATGTTATGACAATATCTCATACTCATGAAGATCACACAAGTGGAATTAATGAAGTTAAAGGCAATCCAAAAGTCATAAATCCAGAGGATATAGATAAAACTTTTAAAGTAGGTTCAGTAGAAATAACTGGGTATAAAACTGAGCATGTTGCTTCTATGGGTGATAACACAGTTTTCGTTATGAAATTTGGAGATTTTAAAATAGTTAACATGGGGGAAACTGATAACATGGATTCTCCTCAACTCATAGAGAAAATTAAAGATGCTGATGTAGTGCTTGCTTATGCTGGTGAATATGGAACCATAAAAAATAAAACTACTTTTGAATTCTTAAATAAAATAAATGCTAAAGTCATTATTCCAGAGCACTATAGCATGAGCTCAGATAATATATTTTATAATGAACCAACTATTGATCAAATCATCAAGGAACTTCCGGAAGGCACAACCGTTTCTAAATTAGACGATCTTACTGTAAGTAAAGACATGAAAAAGCAGTTTGTTGTTCTATCTGCTATGGGAAATAAAAAATAGTAAAAAGCCCTCTTAATTTGTATCTATAAATTTAAGAGGGCCTTTCACTATCTAAAAAATTATTTTTGTTGTAATAAATCTTCAACTAATTCTTTTACACTATCTACGCATGCTCCACAAGCTGTACCAACATTAGTAGCTTCTACAACTTCATCATATGAGCTAGCTCCATTGGCAATTGCATCCTTTATATCCTTTACTGTTAAGCCAAAGCATGAGCATATTTCTTCATTATCATCCATTTCCTATTCCTCCTTAAAATTATATGTTACTTTTACTTGGTAAATAAGGCATCAGAAAACAAATAACAATTCCAATATACTTGCATATGGACTTACTTATTTTTTGAAGATGCCCAAACACTAAAAATTCTTTAAAAAGAACATTAGCATTAATTTCAATGAGATTAGTTTACCTTCTATCAAAAATAATATTCATAAAATTAATCACTTTATTTTCAAAGTTATTGGTGATAGTATATAATATTATACAAATATTGAAAACTACATCGGATAAATAATTCTTTTAAAAACATTACATTAAATTCATAATAATAAACACCTGATGACGCGCAAAATTATGCGATATTTATATAACATAAAGGAGTAATTATAATGGACAGATTATACAAAATGGTTGAAGGCTCTTTTAAGCGTTTCCCTGATGGTGTTGAACCTTTTCAAATGGTTACAAGAGTTTTAGAAGAATGTGGGGAGGTTGCAAGTGAAGTTAATCACTTTGAGGGTAGCGGTGTTAAAAGACAAAAACATGGTGAACCTAGCAAAGAAGCTTTAGCTGGAGAAATAAGACAAGCGCTAGTAGCATTAATGCAAATTGCTGTGTACTATTCAGTAGAAGATGAACTTGAAAAATCAATTGATGCCTCTATTAAAAGAATGAAAGAAGAAAATTTAATAGACTAAGATGTTCAAAATGGTTAAAAGCAGCTGCTTTTAACCATTTTCATTTTATACAGATATTATACTTTATAATAAAGAATAAAAGATCAATACAAGGACAAAATATTAATGAAAGGAAGTGATTTCAATGCCAATCAGTGAAGATAAAAAATCTAGAAATAACCCTAAAAATAAAAATCCTAAAACTTCAAATCCAATTACAATGGATTCTGAGAAAGATATGCACAAACCTGTTAGAGGTTTACCAAATAAATAGAAAATGGGATTATAATTTTCATTATAATCCCATGATACTTTTATGGAGTAGTTACTGCTAATTTAGCTGATTGCATTTGATTTGCTGTTTTTCTAGTTACGTATAAAGTAGTTCCTGAAGGTATTCCAGTAAAACGTACCACTATGTTAGTATATCCTGTTGCAACTGTACCGTAAGTTATTAATCTATATCCATCTGTAGTTGTTGCATATACTGATATTTTATCACCTGCTACTAGCTTATTTACAGTTATTGAACTGTTAGTAACAGACAAATTGCTTGACTCAAGTGTTGCTGTTACTGCTTGAGCTGCATAATCCAATTCTGTTTTTGTACTTGTATCTTTATTATAGTTCTTTACTGTTATAAATGCTTTTCTAGTTGTCTCATCTAACTGATATGGTAATGTTATTGTAAGATCACCATCTACTAACGCTACAACGCTCTTAAATACTGTAGTTTGATTAGATCCATATATAGTTACTACATCCTTTGCCTTTAGGCCTTTAACTAATACTGTATCTAACTTATCTACGTTATTTGTTACTACTATATCTCCTGCTGTCTGTATTGAACCATCTCCATTTAATACATCTAACCCTAAAGGTGCTGTTGTTACTTCTTGTTTAGAATATGTTATTGGTGTTTTAGGAGACGTCATCTTATTATAGTTCTTTATTGTGGCTTCCACCTCTAAATCAGTCTCACTTAATTTATATAGAAGATTTAATGTTAAATCTCCATCTACTAATGCTGTTGCCCTTGCTAACACTGTAGTTCCATTCTTTGCATATACTGTAACCACATCTTTAGCCTTTAAACCAGTAAATGTTATACTATCAGCTTTATCTACATTATTAACTATTGTTGCTGATGGAGCTGCAGATACTTCTTGTGCTGCATAGTCCAATTCTCTTTTTTCACTTGTATCTTTATTATAATTCTTTACTGTTATAAATGCTTTTCTAGTTACTGCATCTAACTGATATGGCAATGTTATTGTAAGATCACCATCTACTAACGCTACCACTCTCTTTAGTATTGTAGTTTGATTAGATCCATATATAGTTACTACATCCTTTGCCTTTAGGCCTTTAACTAATACTGTATCTAACTTATCTACGTTATTTGTTACTACTATATCTCCTGCTGTCTGTATTGAACCATCTTCATTTAATACATCTAACCCTAAAGGTGCTGTTGTTACTTCTTGTTTAGAATATGTTATTGGTGTTTTAGGAGAAGTCATCTTATTATAGTTCTTTATTGTGGCCTCTACCTCTAAATCAGTCTCACTTAATTTATATGGGAAATTTAATGTCAAATCTCCATCTGCTAATGCTGTTGCCCTTGCTAATATTGTAGTTCCGTTCTTTGCATAAACTATAACCACATCTTTAGCCTTTAAACCAGTAAATGTTATACTATCAGCTTTATCTACATTATTAACTATTGTTGCTGATGGAGCTGCAGATACTTCTTGTTTAGAATATGTTACTGCCGCTACTGGAGATACTAATTCGTTATAGCTCTTTATTGTAGATTTAACTTCTAAATCTGTCTCACTCAATTGTCTAGTTAAATTAAAGGTTAAGTTTCCATCTGCTAATGCTGTACCTCTGCCTAAGACAGTTATTCCATCCTTAGCATATACTGTTGCTACATCCTTAACTTTTACTCCAGTGAATGTTATACTATCCGCTTTATCTACATTATTGGTGATTGTTGCTGCTGGCACATCAGATATTGCTTCTGCACTATAATCTACAGATGTTCTTGAACTTTCAAATGCTCCAACATTTTTTACAGTTACATAAATTGATCCAGATGCTTGTCCTAATTGAGCTACATTTATTGAAGCTGAAGTTTGTCCTAATGGAACTGTTACTGATGCAAGTGCTGTAGTAGCAGAACTATCTTTGTATATCCTTACCACATCTCCAGTTTTTACGTTTGTTACAGTTATTTTATCTGCAAATATAACGTTGTTTACTATTGTTACATCACTTGAATTTGGAGAACTTGTAACTATATCTGATTTTCTTCCACCATCAATTATCTGCTGATCTGTAGTTATATATGGGGAATTAGCTACAGGATAATATGCAGCATTCCATCTATGTGCACTTGAAATCATTCTACTATCTTGAAGATTGAAATAACTATATCTTACTCTTCCTGCTACATCAGGTATTGGATCATTCCATGTAACATCCAAGTCATACCACTTCGGATTTTGTCCATTTTCATCATTAATTTTAACCATATTCCATGCATGACCTACACCATTTGCACTTCCAACAACAGTTCTAGCTTCAAGACCTGCAGCTGTAAGCATTCTATATGCTAAAAGAGCATATCCTTGACATACAGTTCTTTTGTTACCAAATAAAGCTGCATATGCTGAATGTTGAACCAATGTTGTATCATAACTTACATTTGCACAAATATATGCATTTATCGCTTTTTCCTTTTGTTCGTCCGTCATACCAGGAGTTATTATAGACGCCAATATAGTGTTTACTTGATCACTCACCTGTTGTCTTTGATTTGCTGTTTCCCAATAAGTAAACTTGTATGTAATAGTGAATGCGTTATTTATTGGATATGAATATGTATAACTCCATGACTTTAATAAAAGCTTTTCATAATCATTACCAGCTGTTTGAGTTATTTGTCCTATCATACTGCTAAGTGAACTTGGAAACCCTGTAAATGCTGTGCTTCCTGTATAACTTAATGTTATAGAATCTGCACAATTAGATATAGCGGCTTTTAGTTGCTGCTTAAACTCGTCCACTGTAGATACATAGTAAGTACCCGCATATAAATTAATGGAACTTCCTGTAACAGTTACAGTTCCATTTGATTGAGCATTACCATAAGTCGTAAATGTTTGATTAGTTTGCGTCAATGTTTCTGCTTTAACTTCTGTTGAATTATAAAAATTAAAAAAGATGCACAGAGTTGCTATCAGATACACTACCGACATTTTCCTTTTAAACATAGAATCCCCCCTAATTGAATTAATTATATAATTAATTATCGCAATAAAAGGTTTCTTCTTTATGAATAGAATTCTAATTACATTAAATTTATCTATTATTTTTTTCAAACTTTGCATCTTTGAGATTACTTTTCCTATACATATAGAAATATATTGTAAAATTTTGTCGTAATTGACAATGCTATATTAATAAACACTCTCTACATACTTATTTAACATATCCTCGAAAATTAAAGTTGCCTTTGAAGGTGTTCCACCTTTTGGGAATATATATGAAAAACTTCTAGTATACTGTTGTTCTGTTTTTAGAATACATATTTCTTTATTCTTAACTGAATTCTCTGTAACTAAAGAAGATATAAATGTAATTCCTAAGTTGTTTTTCACTGCCTCTTTTACAGAATAATTACTACCAAATACTATAAAATTCTTAGCTTTAATGTTATTTGTAGATAGAAATAAATCTAGATACTCTCTTGTGCCAGACCCTATTTCCCTGGTAATCCACGTTCTATTACTTAACTCTCTAATTGAAAAGTCTGTATTGTTTAAATAATATCTATATGGCACAGCAACTACCATTGTATCTGTATAAAAATCTTTAATAGTAAAATTAGAAGATGGTACTGTACCTTCAACCAATCCTAAATCCACTTGAAAATTTTTTACCTTCTCACAGATATTATGAGTATTCTCAATAGTAACTTCTAATTCTATATCTGGATATACTTTATTGAATTCTCCTAAAAAAGCAGGCAAGAAGTATTCACCTATTGTAAAACTAGCTCCTATTCTTAAGCTTCCTCTTATTCCTTTACTATAATCTAACATCTCATCCCTTGTATCTTCTAACATTTTAATCATTTGCTTTGCTCTCTCATAAAGCAAACAACCTGCTTCTGTTATATATATGTTCTTCTGCTTAATTGAGCGCTGTACTAATATTGTATTAAAATACTCTTCAAGATGCTTAATATGTAAACTCACACTTGGCTGAGATAGATTTATTGATTCTGCTGCCTTAGTAAAATTTTTATACTCAACTACTGCAATAAAAGTTTTTAATTCATCTATCATAATTACTACTCCTTTAACCATTAGATATTCTAATCATTATTATGATATATATTTATTTTACTTATAATTATATATCTATTATACTCAAACATGTAAAAAAAACACCTTATATGAGGATAACTTCGAAAGGATGGCATAAATGTTTAATAATTTACATAAAACTAATAAAATCACTAAAATCCTGCCTGGGCTTGTTATGTGTATACTCATCGCATATATTGCAAAGTTTATTGGAAATTATATTCCTAGCATAGGTGGAGCTTCTCTTGCAATATTCATAGGAATGGCTGTTGGAAATACTTTTGGAAACAAAGAAATCTATAATCATGGATCTAAGTTTGCTGAAAGCAACCTATTGTCTTATTCTATAGTCTTACTTGGAGGAACTTTAAGTGCTCAAACTATATTAAAGCTTGGAGCATCAGGGGTAGGTTTTATAATCTTACAAATGATAATAACAATTACTTCTGCTATATTAATAGGCAAAAAACTTGGTTTTGCAGAAAACTTTAGACTTCTTATGGCAGGAGGTAATGCCGTTTGTGGTTCTTCAGCTATAGCCTCTATAGCTCCTGTAATAGATGCAGATGATAATGATAAGGGAATTGCTATAACTATAGTAAATGTTATGGGCACAGTGTTAATGCTTCTATTGCCACTAATAGCTAGTCTTATATTCTCATCAGGGACACTGAAAACTTCTGCACTAATTGGTGGAGTGCTGCAGTCTGTTGGACAAGTAGTTGCAAGCGGAAGCTTAGTAAATGAACAAGTAAAGAATCTTGCCACTATATTTAAAATAGTTCGTATAATATTTCTTGTTCTTGTAGTTTTAACTTTTGGAACTATGAAAAATAAATCCTCCCAACCAAAACATACCCAAGCTGCTTCTAAAGTAAAAATACCTTGGTATGTAATGGGCTTTTTCATTATGTGTTCTTTATTTACAGTTGGCATATTTTCTCCACAAGTTGCAAACACCTTCAAACTTATAAGTAATAACTTTGAAGTAATTGCTCTTGCAGGAATAGGTATGAGGGTTAACTTTAGACATCTTATAAATCAAGGAGTGAAGGTTTCCTTGTATGCGTTGTGCATAGCTTTAGTTCAAGTTTTATCCGCTATTACATTAATAACAGTTCTTCTATAAGATAATGTATTTATTTATATTAAAAATAGAGCTATCAGATGTTGGATAGCTCTATTTTTTAAACAATCTTATAAATTTTCTTTTCGCATTACAGATATTACATGTTGAGGAATACTAGCCAATGAAGCTTGCTTTTCCACAGCTCCAATTTCAAACGCTACTTTGGGCATACCATAAACTACAGAAGTATTTTTATCCTGGCCTATAGTACTTGCTCCCATCTTCCTCATCTTAAATAATCCTTTTGCTCCATCATGTCCCATTCCAGTCAATATTACGCCTACCGCATTAATACCAGCTTCCTTAGCCACAGATTCAAATAGCACATCTACTGATGGACAATGTCCATTCACTTTCTCCCCTTCAAAACATTCAACTTTAAATCTATTACCAACTCTCTTAATCTTCATATGTCTATCTCCTGGAGCAATCAACACCTGACCATCTTCAAGGAAATCTCCATTTTTAGCTTCTTTCACATTTAAATTTGTTGAATTATTAAGTCTTTCTGCAAACATCCTAGAAAATACAGGTGGGATATGCTGAACTATAACAATAGGCGGCATTTTAGATGGAAATGCCTTTAAAACAGAATATATAGCTTCTGTGCCACCAGTGGATGCCCCTATAGCTATAACCTTTTTACTATAATCATTCAAATGATTACCCAATGTATGTTGCACTTTTTCATTAAAATTACCTGCTCTTGAAATCAAAGCTGTAGAGGCTACCTTTACCTTTTCAATTAATTCATTTATAAATAGCTCCACACTTCTCGCAGATTGTACATCCGGTTTTGTCACAAAATCAACTGCACCTGCATTCATAGCATCAAACACCGTATTGCTTATAGTGCTTACTACTATAACTGGTATAGGATGTTGCGGCATAAGTTTGCTTATGAATTTGATTCCATCCATCTTGGGCATATGAACATCACATATCATTACATCTGGATCAAACTCTATAATTTTATCTCTTGCATCAAATGGATCATTAGCTTTTGCTACAACTTCAATAGATGGTTCTAGAGAGATTCCTCGTGAAATAACCTCTCTAAATAAAAGTGAATCATCAACTATAATAACCTTGATTCTTTTCATGCTTTATTCCTTTCTATATACTCCTGGTCTTACATATTTAAACTTAGTTTTTTCTCTATTTAAAGCTTCTGAATGACTTATTATCAGGTATCCGCCAACCTCTAGACAATCATAAAACTTATTCACCAAATTATCTCTTGTTTCACTATCGAAATAAATCATAACATTTCTGCAAAATATCAGATGAAATTTTCTTTTAAAAGGAAATGTATTTCTCATTAAATTAAATTTTCTAAATATTATTTCATTTTTTATTCTATCAGTAAACATAAAGTTATTATTATCTAGACTCTTCAGATATCTCTTTTTCCAACTTTCAGGTAGCACTTCAATGCTTTCATCACTGTATTCTCCCCTCACCGCTATTTCTAAAACTTCATTTGATATATCAGTAGCCAATATTTTAGTATCCCAAAATACCTTTGCTTTACCAAAAAACTCATCTATAACCATAGCAAGTGTATATGGTTCTTCACCACTTGAGCATCCAGCACTCCAAATATGAATATCTCTATTTTTTATAGTTTGTAATAGATATGGTAAGATATTATCTCTCAAAAAATAGAAATGATCTATTTCCCGTAAAAAATACGTATGATTAGTGCTTATTTTATTTATAAGCTCTTCTATTGATTTTCCTGTTGAATCATTATATATATACTTAAAATACTCAGTAAAATTATTAAAATTATTCTCCATCAATATATTTTGTAGTCTGCCATTTACCAAAGATTGTTTTTTTGTACCTAAATTTATTCCAAAGTTTAGCCTAATAAAATCTACTAATTGTTTATATTCCTTCTCAGATATATTTATCATTTCATCACCTAATTTTCCACAATAATAAAGAAGGCATAAAAACCTTCTCCATTAGCTTTAACTCATATTTATGCAATCCTAGTACTTTCCAAAATCCACATCATTTAGGTTTATGTTTATTTTGGAACTTTTCTTAGTTCCATCGTTATTATTTAAACTTGATATTTCATTTTTACTTAAGAATCTAAGAACCTCTGGATTTAATCCTTCCAACCCTTTATAGATTGAATCTTCTCTATTTAATTCAAACTTGCTTACTAGATTCTTAAGTGACTCAGCCTGACTTGCCAATTGTTCACTTGAGGATGCACCTTCTTCTGAACTAGCAGAATTGGCTTGGACCACTTGAGAAACTTGCATAATTCCCTCATTAATTTGAGAAATACCTGAAGCTTGTTCATTAGAAGACGTAGCTATTTCCCCAACTAAATTACCTGCCTGAGTAACAGCTTCTACTATCTTATTTAAATCATCTGCTGTTTCTATGGCAATCTTTGTTCCTTCTTCAACTTTTTTAATTGACCCCTCAATAAGAGCTGTTGTTTCCTTTGCTGCATTTGCACTTCTTATAGCTAAATTTCTTACTTCTTCAGCTACAACTGCAAACCCTTTTCCATGCTGGCCTGCTCTTGCCGCTTCAACTGCTGCATTTAAAGCCAAAATATTAGTTTGGAATGCAATATCATCAATTACTTTAATTATCTTAGAAATATTGCCCGATGACTCATTTATCTCATTCATGGATTCTAACATTTCTCTCATATGATTGTTGCCCTTTACTGCATCTTTTCTAGCTAATGAAGACATTTCATTTGCCTTATTTGCATTTTCAGCATTTTGATTTGTTTGGGCAGAAATTTCTTCAAGAGCAGCTGTTAGCTCTTCAATAGAGCTTGCTTGTTCTGTAGTTCCTCTTGCTAATGCTTGAGCAGAATCAGATATTTGTTGAGCCCCTGCAGATACTTGCTCTGAAGCATTGTTTATGTCATTTAACACTTCATTAAATGATGAAATTGTGTTATTTAGGGAGTCCTTTAACTTAGCATAAGCTCCACTATACTCCCCTTCCATTTTGCAAGTGAAGTTTCCCTTAGCCATTTTGTCTAATACATGAGAAGCTTCTTCTATTGGTTTTACAATGGCATTTAAAGTCTTATTCATTCCTTCAATAACATCTCTGTATTTACCATTAAACTTATTTACATTTCCTCTTACAGATAGTTCACCATTTATAGCGGCAGATGCTAATGTTTCTACCTCATCAATTAACATCTCTATAGCTTCCATCATGTCTATATTGGATGGAATCAACTTATCATTTTCACTTCTTTTTCCTATCTTTTTATACTCTTCAAGTCTGCTAGTATCTCCATTTGCTGTTCTAACAAACATATCTTGAGCATTTAATAACCTCTTACGGACATCATTAATAGCAACTGCTAATTCATTATACATTCCATTATACTTTTCAGGTGCTTCTAAGGTATAATCATTTACTGCCATCTTTAATAATACTTTTTTTGTTTCTTCAAGAGGGTCACATATTGACTCTAAAGTCCTATTCATTCCAACTATTACCCTTCGATAACTACCTTTAAACTTATCAACATCACCACGTACATCTAATGTTCCCTCATCTGCAGCAGTCGCAAGCTTTTCTTGTTCTTCTAAAAGATTGTTAAGCGCTTTCGTAACTTTGTTAACAGAGCTACCTAAACTTCCTATTTCATCTTCAGATTTAATCTCTATTACTTCATCAATAGACCCTTCTGCCATTTTTTCTAGTATGTCTACTAACTTAATAATAGGAGTACATATAATTCTTGATAAGAATAATCCAATAAGTATAGCTAAAACCATTCCAGCAATTATTACTACTATCATAATAATAGATGCACTTCTTGCAGTATTATTATTAGATTCAGCCGTATCCTTTGCTAAAGTCAACTGAAAGTCTGTAATTTTCTCTATATCAGCTTCAATTCCTTTAGATATTTCAGGACCAACAGTATATATTTTATTATTAGCTTCTTCATAATGATTTGTTGAAACAAGCTGAATTACACTATCCTTTAGCACCGTATATTTTTTAAAATTATCTTTTAAATCCTCTATATAACTTGCTACTTGCTTATCCCTATTGGATTGAGATACAAGCATCAAATCATTGTCTATACTGTTTTTCAATTCAGTCATCTTATTTATTGATTCTTGTCTTGCTTGTGCATCTTTATTTAAAATAATATCTCTTAATTTAACACGTTGTGTCTCATAGTTTTTTACCAACCTAGAAAGATCCTGAATTGCAACTGTATTAGTTTTATACATATCCATGTCAAGGTTTTTCACTTTATTTATGCTAATAATTCCAACTGTTCCTACTACACATGCTATCAATGCCACTGTAATAAACGCTGTAATCAGCTTCTTAGAGATTTTTAAATTATAATACCACTTCATTACATTACCCCTACCCTCTATATATTATATCCTTTTCGTTAAAGCTTCCATATCATCATCATTTAATAACTTATCACAGTCTAAGATAAGTTTCACATCATTTGCCATCTTGCCTATGCCCTTAATATATCTATTATTAATATTGTTAAACTCTGGTGGTGAGACAATATCAGCATCATTAATTAAAACAACATCTGATACCCTATCAACAATAAGCCCTACAAGCATATCTTGAACCTCTACCACAATAATGCAAGTTCTATCATTATATTCTAAAGCTTGCTTTTTAAATCTAAGTCTAACATCCATAACAGGTATAATATTTCCTCTTAAATTAACTATACCTTTCACATATTCAGGTATTTCAGGCACTTCTGTTATAGGCTGAATTCCTATTATTTCTTTAACGTACATAACTTCTATACCATAAGATATTTCCTCTATCATAAATGTAAGAAATCTACCTTTTTGAGTGTCCTCTTCATCTTCCAAGAACTCTTGCTTAACATCATCATTCATTTTAGTTTTCACTCCTTATAACCATTAGTGAGTTGTCAGCATAATTCTTAAATCAAATAAGCTTTACTATTCAATAAGCTGCTCAACATCAAGTATTAAACTTATGCTTCCATCACCCAAAAGGGTGCAACCTGTAATTCCTCTTGTATGATTAAATTTTCTTATGTAACTAGGCAATGCCTTTACTACTACTTGATGCTCTCCTATTAATTCATCTACCAGAATGCATATATTTCTGTTTTTGGTTTCCACTATCATAACTATTCCATCTGAAACATTAGTAACCTCTGTTTTAACTTTATATACCTCATATAACCTTATAACTGGGTAGCACTCACCTCTTACCATTATCATTTCATTACCATTTGGATCAGTAATTATATCTTTTTCAGCTACTCTGAAAAATTGCTTTATAATAGTAGTGGGTATTATATATTGTGATTTTCCGACTCGTACATTCATACCTCCAATACTAGCTAAAGTCATTGGAATCTTAAGTGTAATTGTTGTTCCTTCATTTAGTACAGAATCAATAAGTACTGTTCCCCCAATTGATTCTATATTCTTGCACACAACATCCATTCCTACACCACGTCCAGAAAACTCACTTACACTTTCCTTTGTTGAAAATCCTGGTTGAAAAATAAGATTATATACTTCCTTATCTGTCATTTCATACTCTGGTTTTCTTAGCAACCCATTTTCATTAGCTTTTTTAAGTATTTTATTTCTATCTAAACCTTTTCCATTGTCCTTTACTAAAACTAAGATATCTTCTCCAGAATTCTTAGCCTCTAAAATTACCTTTGCCGAATCAAACTTACCATTAGCTAACCTTTCTTCTGTACTCTCAATACCGTGATCTATAGAATTTCTTATAAGATGCATTAGTGGATCTGATATATGCTCGATGATTTTTTTATCAACTTCTGTCTCTTTACCTACTAGTTCAAGCTCTACGTCCTTATTTAGTTTTTTACTCATATCTCTAACTATTCTTTGCATCTTATTAAATGTATTTGCAATAGGTACCATCCTAATTGACATTACACTATCCTGCAATTCACTTATAATCTTATGAAGCTGTCTTGATGCCTTTTTAAAATTTTCAAGTTCTAAGTCTTTAATTTCAGGATTTTGAGTAACCATAGCCTCTGCAATTACTAACTCTCCAACCAAGTTCATAAGATTATCTACTTTTCCTATGTTTACACTTATAATATTCTCATTTGATTGTGTTTGTATATCTTTTGATACCTGCTTCTCTACTCTTTCAACAGCATTTCTCTTAACAGCATTATATGCATTTTCAGATTTTGCTTCTTGCTGAACAACTTCTTTGACATCCTCAACCAATTCTTCTAACTTAGTCAATTGCAATTTATCTAATAAAATAGTTGTATTTACTAAATACTCATAAATTTCATCATAAGTTTTATCCGAATTAAAATATATATCGAAACCACTTTCTCTTATTGTTTTGCAAGTATCATCATTATCTTCTATATCCTCTGGAAAATAACATAAATCATCTGTTATCTCCTTTAAATTATTAACTACCATAAGTGCTCTGAAGTTTTCCATCTCGCAGCCTTCTTCAAAGATAACTTTAGCTTTAAAAGATTTACCTTCCGCAATGTTCTGATTACTTCCACTCTCATATACATTCGCGCACTCTATGCTACCATCATTACTTTTACACGCATTAGCTTCCTTTAATGCGCTTAATAACAGTTTTATATCATTTGTTAAACTTGTAGCATCACCATCCAGTTCAACACCACTTTTTAGTTTTTCAATTTCTCCCTTAATGAAGTCAACTCCATAAAGAATTAAGTCTGATATATTAGAGAAGTCTAAACTTAAATTTTTCTCCTCCCGTATAAAATAAAATAAATCTTCTATGGAATGAGCTAAAGCTGTTATATTCTGAAAAAACATCATAGAGGATGAGCCCTTTATGGTATGCATAATCCTAAATACCTCATTAATGTATTCTGAAGAATAATCGTTTGTTTTTTCACAAGAAAGAATTAGTTGTTCTAGTTGTTCGATAAGTTGAACAGTTTCAAAAATATATATATCTGTTAATGACTCATCTACGTACTTCTCTGACACTATAATCCCCTTCCCTTTTTAGCCCACTACTACATAGCTGCTACCTTTCTTAAAGCATTGATTACATATTCATCATTTAATGGTTTTACTATAAATGATTTTGCACCGCTTAATACAGCTCTTTTAACTTGAGCTTCTTGTCCTAAGGCAGAAACAACTACAACTTTGGCTTTTGGATCAAAATTTAAGATAGATTTTAGAGCTTCTATACCATCCATTAGTGGCATTGTGATATCCATGGTTACGATATCAGGCTTGTACAACTTATACATATTTAATGCCTCAATCCCATTTTCTGCTTCGCCTACAACTTCAAAATCATTTTGTTCTACTAGTAATCTAATCTTTTTTCTTACAAATGCAGCATCGTCAACTATTAATATTTTTTTCATGTTATTACTCTCCCTACAATTACCTAAATATTTTTGGATTAAAAAAATATGGCAAGCAATCAATCTTGCTTACCATATTGAAACAACGTTCATTATCTTAACTAATATCAATTTATACTTTATAATTCATAATTAAAATTATAATATAAAACTTCAATTGGTTAATCTTTTCTATGGCAGCCTGACAATCATAGCACTTATTAAATAATTGCTTTAGACTCATGGCTTTGCGTCTCCACCTTTCGATAGATTTGCTCTTTTTAATTATAATAATTCTATAACATTTTAATTTTCTTGTCTACATATTATGAGAACTTTTATCATTTTGCGATATATTTCTTTGTTTTGTGACATTTCATTCTTTTCTTAAACTTTATTTTTTTCAAATATGTTAATTTAATTTTACATTTATATATTTAAATTAGATAGAACTCTATCGTGTAAAAAAATAAACTGCAGATATTTTTATCTACAGTCTAATTCCTAATTTTCATCTACTAACTTATATATACTGTTTTCTCTCTGGAGTATATTGAACCCAACCATCTCTCGCCTAATAGTACAAAAGTCATCATTGAAATCAGCAATAATAATATTTACTTCCCTCTCGGTATATTTTCTGTTTGTTTCAAAACTCTTTGCGATTTCTTCTAATACAATTTTTCTTTTCTTCTGTTGTACAGGAATAGATTTAAGCTTACCATACTCAAAAAAAGCTGCTATTACACTATCTCTATACTGTTGTTCTCTTTCTCCTTGCTCATCAACTTCCGCTTCTTCTACATTAATTAAGTCATTCAAACTTAAAGAAAGAATTTCACTATTTAAATGATAAACCACATAATATTGCTCCTTAAGGGAATGAACTAAATTAACTGCTTCAAGTTTTTTTAGATGAAATGATATTGTGGATGGTGCTAAATTCAATCTCTGGGACAATAATTCAACATACATCGGACCTTCCATCAAATTATTTATAATAAGTAATCGTGACTTATCAGCCAGACATTTAAAAATGCTTATACAATCTATATCCATTTAATTCTCCTTTACATCATCTGAAAATAAATAACAAGTCCAAATAGACTCGCATATAAACCTATTTGCTTTCAGATGCTCAATACTTATCATGATATTCTAAAAAAATTGCCTTTACTTTTTCTGCTGTTTCAAGCTTAATTTCTTCTATATAGTATTCCTCCATCATATCATGCTCCTTATCTTTCGCCATCTTTTCCTTCCATGGTGCTGAAATTTTATCAAAGAAAGCAAGATACATCATTGACAGATCATTCAGTTTATCCTTCTGTGCTTTATTAGATTTACATGACTTATTATAACTCACATTAAAAACCTTTGAAAATATATCTACTATATTTCCCTTTATTGTCTCCAATATAGCTTCATCATTTGCTCCTTGCTTTCTCAATTCTTTTGATTTTCCATTATAAACATTTAATAACTCTTCAAGTTTATCTAAGTAGTCTTTCTTTAATTCCTCACATAATTCCATTTTCTTTATTCCCTCCATATAATTCACATTGAACAATTAGTTATCTTTTATATAACTATGTTTGGTCCATTCATAAACAACTCATCATCTATTTCAATTTTAATTGGCTGAAAAATAAAATCTAGATGAAGGTTAGATGAATTTTTTCCTCCAAACATATCATTCATTCCTATTGCTATATGTGCAGTTCCTTTACACTTTTCATCTATAACTGTACATCCTATAAGCTTCCTAACATTTTCATTTAGCCCTATTCCAAACTCAGCAATAATATCACTGTCACCTTTAAACCCATTTACAAATTCAAATACTTCATTACAAGAACACTTAACCAATTTCCCCTTGTTAAATTCTAATAATATATCAGAAAACTTTTCACCATTTAAAATAAATTCAGTAATTAGAATTGTCCCCTCTGCACTCTCTTCTATTGGAGCTATATAAATCTCTCCACAAGGAATATCACCTGTTCCATCATCCTTATACCATTGCCTATTTTCTAAATTGAATGAAAGTACATTGCTATCTCTGCTATAAATTTTAACCTTATTTCTATTCACCAATTTACCCACAAGGCTTGTGCACTCATCTTTAAGTTGATTAAAATCAATATTCAAAGCATTATACATTGCATCATTATAAGTTCTAAAATCTAATTCTTCATCCCTAGCATTTTCCTCTGTTGGTATTCTAATTTGAATAAACATTTGCTTATCCTTAGTAAGAGTGCTAAAGAGTTTCCTTAAATGCTCAGAATAAAACTCGAATTTATCCTTAGGAAAATCTTTATGTGGTCTTGGATTATACATGAAAATATCTACCACAACATCAGCTATTTTAAATATATCATAATATTTTTCTGGAAAATTTAAATGGTCTCCTGATACCTCAGAAAAGTAATTTTTAATAAATTCTCTAGATTGTTGCCACTTAATTGGGATTCCTCCCACCTTTGCAATTTGAATTGCCATTTTATCCAAAATATCTAAATCCTTATTTTCTCCCCAAAAATTTAAAAATACTATTTTACCTTTTTCTATCTCAAACCCACTAACTATCTTTGGAATAACATCTACAAACTCCATAATATCCCCCAATCTATTTCATATTATTTAGAATTATACCTGCGAATCTATTTCTATGTTTATCTAATTAAATTTTATCCCTATTTTTATTTTTTGTCAATCTATTTTTATATACATCTAAACAAATTCTTTAATTATATATTAGTGTTTATCTTTCATAAAAAATAAGCCGGTGACTTTATATCACCAGCTTATTTCTAATATCTAATCATTAAATATTCAAAGAAATCTAAACTTTATTTTTGTGCAACTATAATTGAGGTACCGTTAAATCTCCATTTTAATTCCGGATTACTAAACCCTGCTTTTTTCAACAACATTATTATATTTTCAACTGTACAAGGTGTATCATAATGGTAAAATCCTTCTGTTATATTATTTTCAACCTTTATACGCTCTAACTCTGCAAAGAAATGATTCTCATCTTCTTGATCTAATGCTGTATAATCTGTCTCAATATATATTCCCCCACAAATCAAACTATCATATATCTTCTTGTATATATTTAGCTTTTCATCATGAGTAAAATGATGCAATGTCATAACCGAAACAGCTGCATTGTATATTTCTTTATTATAATCCACATCAAAATAAGACCCATTAATCAATGTAATTTGTTCTTTTTTAGAACTATACTTTTGTGTAAGTTTTTCTAACATCTTTGTTGACAGATCTATACCTGTAACACTAACTGTAGGATTAACCTTAAATATTTCCTCTAATTCAAGACCTGTCCCACATCCTAAATCTAACAATTTTATTTCATTACCCTCAGGAATATATTTAGCTGTTTCCTTATAATATCTGTCAGCACCATCAACTTCATTCATCATATGTTCTTCATATCCATCGACTCTTTTATCAAAAAAGCTACCCATTTCTTCTAAATCAAAACTCTCATTATTTTCTATACTCATATGCTCTCCCCCACAAATACAATAATTCATGTTTATATTAACATGTTTTTTAACATATGAGTTGCTCTTATTTATTTAGTAAATAAATAAGAGCAAAAGAAACACCATATTTTTCTTATATGCTAGCAGCAAAAGGATTAAACTTAATGGCACTATTATATTGATAAGGATAGAATTGTTTTAAATGTTCAAGATAATTTATCCATTGAAAAGTTAATTCTTTATATACTCTAATAAGATCTCCTCTAAGATGATTGCAATCCTCTGTTGTTAATTCCTTATGCTGTATAAACATAATTTCATCTCTTAAATGCATTAATGACATAAGCAAGTTAGCAAAGGTCTCATGCTCTAAAATATTCTCATTACTTATAAGATTGGATAACATATCCCTGCCACTAATTACAAGGCTTTTAAGCTCAGGATAGTCTATTTTATAGAAATTAACCTCATGATCATGACTACTTAACTTATTTCTACAAGTTTTTAGATCATTGAAATCCAAATCCAAAGCTTGCACCTTTTCATCTCCTGCTACTATTAACTTTAGCAGATAAAACCCAATATCACTAAAAAATAATCCAACCAACATATTTAACTTGCTTATCCTTTCTGCTCGAATACGTTTTTGAGCCAAACTTTCAAAGACAATAGTAACAGCAAGAATGTTTATTGGAATAAAGCATAAACTCATCAAAGAATAATATAAAGTGTTTTCCAATTGCCCAAATATTAAATAATGTACTAAAAACATTACAAAAGATAAAAATAATAATATCCCTGAAGCTGCTAAATAACGTTTAAATTTTTTCATTGTTCGATACTCTCCCTTCTTTGGTTTATCTTTGATATCTCTTTTGGTCTATACATTATAGTAGATTTTTTATCAACTCTATAACCCATTTCCACATATGAGGTTTAGCTTTCTTTATTGCAGCTACAACTTCATCTGGATTCGCTGGAGATTTAAACATATACTGTCCAGTTCCATGCTGGTTAAATGCAGCTACTATACCATTACACACTCCTCCAATAGATATGTCAGCACTAGCATATCCACCTATAGATATATACTTTGCAATTGCTAATCCCCCTAAACTTACAGTATATGATATGGCTGCTCCTCCCATAGATAATATACCTGAAAGAGCCACACCTCCCATAGCTACTAAAATCCCTAAAGCAATTGCTCCAAAGCTTAATACACCTATAGAAATAGCTCCAAAACTAAAAACTCCTATTGATGTAATTCCAACTGCAAATATTCCTTTAGCTACACCAAATGGATTTGTATTTACATGAACAAGCGGAATGCCAAAAACTTTTGTTTTTGATATATACTCAAATGGATATCTAAACCCATTGTAATACACTCCTCTTGACTTAAGCTCTAAATTTTCCCTAAACTCTTCCGCAACATCCTCAGGATTACCTAGTAAACTATAAGGATCACTCTCTCCTGTACTCTGTTGCTTTTCTATAAGAGATGATATTAAATCTTCCCTAATTTGCTTTTCTCTTCTTCCTGTCACTCCTATGCTTCCTATAACTCTATCTATATAATCATTAAACTCACTACTCATTTATATCACTCCCAAACTTAATGCTCAAAGCTTTATTTGTTGCTCTACCAAAATAAATCCATAGATTTATCTGTTCCTTAAGTGCTTCCCTACCAGCCGAAGTAATTCTATAGTATTTTCTTGGAATCTTTCTTTCCTCTTCTGGTATAACTCTATAACTTTCAATCCAACCACTATCCTCAAGTCTGTATAGTATTGGATATAATGTACCTTCCTTCACTCTATAGTATCCTTCACTAATTTTATCTAATAGCTGAATTATTTCATAACCATACATATCTTTTTCACTAATTAATTTCAAAACAATTATGGCTAATGTTCCTTTCTTTAGTTGATTATCAATCTCTGACAAAAAAGTTCATCTCCTTATATACTTAGCATTGCTAAATATATTCTAATAGTAATTATGCCCTTTGTAAATATTTATAAGTTGTTTTATGTAAAAATTTCTTAGTATGAAATTATTTTAACCTCTGAATGCGAACCATTACATTTAATAACCACAAGTAGATAAAAAACTGCTCAAAATTGAGCAGTTTTACTTCTTCCAACCCTTCCATCCCCTCCAACTATTTCTATTATCATTAAAGCAAAAATTTTTAATTAGAAAAACAACAATTAATATTCCCCCTCTACTGCCTAAAACCAAACCAAGGATTAATAATAATGCCCCTATCAAAATACTTGCCCAAAAAATAAATTTTATTAATTCTATAATTATCTTGTATGCTAATCCTCTTTCTCTCACACCTTTATCTTTATCTCTTGAAAAAATAAGAAAAATAGAAACTAGAATTCCCTTAGGTGTTATTTTAAATATAGCTAAATTGGGAGGTTGCCCAATAATCGTATATACGCGCTTTAATTCTTTTCTCATTTTGAAACTTAAAGGATATTTTCTAAGATTTATCTCAAGGGCTCTCGCTAATTCAACTAAGCTTCTTTTTGTCTCCATATCATTTGGCTTAACTTTGAGGTTATTCGCTAAAATTTCTCTTGCTGCTGTCCAGCGTCTAATCTTAACATATGCTTTTCCCATTAAACAAAGCACTTTAAAATCTGAAGGATTTACGTTTTTAATCTGCTTACATATGCTAATTGTTTCACTAAAGCTTCCACTATTGTACATAATATGAGCTTTGTAAAAAATAGTATCCATATCTTTTGGATTTATTTGCTCTGCTTTCTCAAAAGCTATCTTTGCCTTTTTTATGTTCTTTGCTTTTAAATGATATTCAGCCTCCATACACCATAAATCCGGGTCCCCTGCAAATACTTCCTTTGCTATATAAATGTACTTCCAAGCCTCTGTTAAATTATTTTGCTCCAATGCATCAAATGCTTTTTGTCTAGCTTCTAAATATTCCTCATGATTGAATTTATCTCTACTGCTAAAGTAACAATAACGCGGTAACATCTCATTACTTAAGTTTCTAAACATAAACTTAGCATATTTCTCAGAATAACGAGAATATATCTCCCTTTCCTGCTCGTCCCAGTGAAAGCTATTATTTAGAAGTGTCCAAATATTTTGTGGTATGTTATGACTATACACCAAAAAATCCAACATTTCATTATTTAACAATTGCTTGCAATCTAAATTCCACATTATAGCATCATCTAAAAGCTGAATCCAACTCTCTTCTTGAATTCTTGCAAAGAAATCATCATATAGTATCTCAACATTATTCATAAATTCATACACTAGCTGCCATCTACTATGAGGTTTATCGGCTTCATCAATACCATTTTCTAAAATATTAGGCTGCGGTAATTTTACTTTAGGGACAATATTCTCCTCTTCTGAATAATCAAAAAAATGTTCAATTAACTGAGTTTTACCTAAAACTTTAATTTCTTGTTCTGAGATGTCCTCATCATTAATTATTTTCTCCTTCTCATTCTCATTATTTATAGTTTCTTGTTGTATTTCACATTCATTTTCTAAATTTTCTACAATTTCTATATCCTTCAGAACTTCTTTGGGTTTATAGCTTTTTGCCAGCTTTAATGCCCTATCGTAAGATTCCCTTAACCTTTGAAATCCCTCTGGATCATCTTCCGGATGATATATCTTTAATTTCTTTGCATAGGCCTTTTTGATTATTGATGCTTCTCCTGTAGGTTCAATTCCTAACATCTCCCATGGATCCATTAATAATTGCCTCCCCTCTAACTGTGCTAAAATTCCTTTTAATCTCTTTTCTATCTTTGCTTTTGGTATACTACCGGAATTCTTCTCATTAACTATTCTCTCTTCAATCCCTGTATTAACTACTGTAACTTCCACTTGCAAACATTAATACAACATTCCATATTCAAAATTGTAGAGAAAGGTGGTAAAATCCTATTAATTTTACCACCTTCTTTATTATTAAATTTATTTTTTTCTTTTCCTAATAGCATTCAGAACATACTGTGTAAGTATTATTATTCCTACTAATGCTTTAACATATTTAACTGCATGATTTAATGTTGGTCCATTAATTAATGGAACTACAACTATTATAACAATTACCATTATAAAATAAGCCCAACGTTTGTTAAGTATTATACCTTCTGTAATTGTACCAGATGTTGTCTGAAATATCTTTGAATTTTTAGATTCACCAATAAACTTATATACAGCTCTTAACTCTTTTCTAACTTCCAAACTGAGAGGATATCTTTTCAAACTAGCTTCAAGTTCCCTTGCCAATTCTATAAAGCTTCTCTTAGTTTCAATATCATCGCGCTTAATGCTTAAGTTATATTCCAAAACCTCTCTTGCCTTCTTCCATCTCTTGAGTTTTACATAGGATTTGCTCATTAAGCAAAGCACTTTAAAATCTGAAGGATTTATATTTTTAATCTGCTTACATATGCTAATAGACTCACTAAATCTTCTACTATTATACATAACCTGAGCTTTATAAAAAATAGTATCCATATCTTTTGGATTTATTTGCTCTGCTTTCTCAAAAGCTATCCTTGCCTTTTTTATGTCCTTTGCTTTTAAATGATATTCAGCCTCCATGCACCATAAGTCAGGGTCACCTAAATATATTTCTTTGGCAATATAAATATATTTCCATGCCACTGTTAACTTGTTTTGCTCCAATGCATCAAATGCTTTTTGTCTTGCTTCTAAATATTTATCATGACTGAATTTATCTCTACTGCTAAAGTAACAATAGCGTGGCAACATCTCATTACTTAAGTTTCTAAACATAAGCTTAGCATATTCTTTAGAATAACGAGAATAGATCTCCTTTTGTTGCTCATCCCAATGAAAACTATTAATTAAAAGTACCCAAATGTTTTGTGGTATATTATGACTACAAACTAAAAACTCCAACATTTCCTTGTTTATCGATTCCTTGTAATATAAATTCGACATTATAGCATCATCTAAAAGCCGAATCCAATTTTCTTCTTGAATTCTTGCAAAGAAATCATGATATAGCCTCTCAACCTTATACATAAATCTATAAACTAGTTGTTGCTCTCTATGAAGTTTGTTGAATTCATGAGTATAATTTTCTAAAATATTATGCTGCGGTAATTTTACTTTAGGTATAATGTTCTCTTCTTCTATATCATTTGCTAAAATATTATGCAGCGGTAATTTTACTTTAGGTATAATGTTATCTTCTTCTAAATAATCAAAAAATTGTTCAAATAATTCAAACCCATCTGAAACTTTAATTTCTTGTTGTGATATACCCTCATCATTAATTATCATCTGCTGCCTGTCTTCGTTATTTATAGTTTGTTGTTGTATAGAAGCCTCCTTTTCTGAACTTTCTACAACTTGACTATTATTCTGAGTTTCTTTTTGTTTATAACTCTTCGCTAGCTTTAATGCTCTATCATAAGATTCTCTTAACCTTTGAAACCCCTCTGGATCATCTTCGGGATGATATATTTTTAACTTCTTCGCATAGGCCTTTTTAATTATTGATGTTTCTCCTGTAGGTTCAATTTCTAGTACTTTCCACGGATCCATTAATAATCAAACCATCCCTCTAACTGTTCTAAAGTTTCTTTTAATTGTTGTGCTGCCTTTTTAACTTCTCGTTCATCTTGGCGAGAAAGAACAGCTTCAAACTTCTGTAATAAATCACCTATAAATTCACGTTTTTCTCCTAAAGATTCTTCATACAGACGTTCTCCCCTAGCAAGTAATAATCTATTTTCCATTTTATCTCTAGGGTGAATTTTTATATTTTCTAGATCCTTTAATCGTTTTTCTATATTTTCTTTTGACATACTGCCAGGATTCTTTTCAATAACTATTCTCTCTTTGATGCCAGTACTAACTACTATAACCTCCACTTCTAATATTCCATTAATATCATAAGTATATCTAATATCTATTTGCTCTTGTCCAGCTTTTGCTGGTGGAACCTTTACACTTAATTCTCCTAACTTAATATTTCCATCAACACGACGATTCTCACCTTGATAAATATCAATTTGAATTACTGTCTGATTATCTCTTACTGTACTAAGACGTTCTACCCTGCTCACAGGTATAGGAGTATTGCGTTCAATTATAGGCAAAAAGTAACCAGACTCATAATTATCTCTATCAATCCTCTTCACTACTCCTGTTCCAAGAGTATAAGGGCATACATCTGTTAATATAACCTCACTTAACGATTCATTTCTTTCCTTCAACGCAACCTGAATTGCTGCTCCTAAGGCTACTGCCTCATCAGGATTTATATTTGAATAAGGTAACTTTCCAAATATTTTTCCTACAGTTGACTTAATTACTGGCATCCTTGTAGCACCGCCTATAAGAATTACTGCATCTAAATCATTTGGAGTAAGCTCTGCATCCCTTAAAGCTCTTTCAATGGGACGGCGTAATCTTACTAAAAGTGGTACCACTAATTTATCAAATTCTAGTGGAGTTATAATTTTCTCATGATTTTCATCATTTAATCTAAAGCTCATTATCCCTTTTTCATTGCTAGTAATAGCTCTTTTGCATAGTTCTGCTTGCTTATAAAGAGCTGATTTTCCCTTATAATCAAGAGAATTTACATCTATATTTTCACATTCTACAAAATAAGATACGAGGATGTTAGTAAAGTCTTCTCCTCCCAAAAAGTTATCTCCAGCTATGGATTTTACCTCCATAACCCCTTCAAATAACTCTAAGATTGAAACATCAAAGGTTCCTCCACCTAAATCAAAAACAATAAATTTAGTTTCTGATTCTTCTTGATGAAGTCCATAGGATATAGCTGCTGCTGTTGGTTCACTAACTAATCTCTCAACCTTTAAACCTGCAAGCTCAGCTGCCTTTTTAGTAGCCTTTCTTTGAGCATCATTAAAGTAAGCTGGTACACTTATAACTGCTTCTGTTACTTCTTCTCCCAAAAATGCTTCTGCATCTGATTTTAAAGATTTCAAAACAAAGGAGGATAGCTCCTCTGAAGAAAATGAATATTTACCCAAATGGAACTGTTTTTCCGTTCCCATATATCTTTTGAATGCAAATGCTGTTAATTGAGGATGAGTGATAAGACGCTCCTTAGCTACTTGTCCTACAATTATTTCATTATTTTCATCAACACTTACAACAGAAGGTGTAAGATTAGATCCTAAAATATTTGGTATTATCTTTGCTCCCTCTTCAGTCCAATATGCCACAAGACTATTTGTTGTTCCCAAATCTATTCCAATAGTTGTCATTACTTTTATCCCTCCCACATTTTATGGCTAATATCTTCAAATTTTTCAATTATATATAATCATTATACTGTTACCATTAATTATCAGCAACTATTGTGCAACTACTTAATGCCAATATTTTTTATATTTATAAGGTTTGATATGTATATATGGACATGTTATAATAAAAAAATCTCAGGCAACTGCGAATCCACAGATTTTTTACGCATGTGCCTTTTAGAACAAATTCAAGATAAACTTGTCAGATCAGTATAATTTCTTTTTTATTCTTTTCCCATACTAAACCTAATCAAATAGCCTTTTTATAAGTTATCTACAAATTTGATTTTATTATAATTTCCTAAAGAATAAAAAAATTCAATATAATATAAACACAAATTTATATTATATTGAATCTTTTTATATAAATCATTCCTAATATTACTTAAATTAACAAAAATAATTTTAAAAAGGTGTACATACTATGAGAAATATCACAAAAAAATCAGTTTTTATCTTATTTCTATCCTTACTACTTATAACAAACTATTTAAGCACTACTGATGTAAGTGCAGTTACAATAAGTACTGCTCAACGAAAGATTAATGCTCAAAAGTTAGTTAACAGTAAAGGATTATCTTCAAAGACAAAATATTTAATCTACGTAGATTTAAAATCAAGACCTCAAACAGTATATGTATTTAAAGGGAAGTATCAACACTGGAGTTTGATTAACTCCTTCACTTGTTCTGGTGGATTACCTGGTGGAAAAGAAACTGTAACAGGACAATTTACAGTTCAAGCAAAAGGTTCTTGGTTTTTCAGTTCAAAATATCAGCAAGGTGGAAAATATTATACTCAGTTCTGCGGTAATTACTTGTTTCATGGATTACCAATGAACAGATATTATAAAGTTGTAGATTGGACTTTAGGAAAACCTGCATCTCATGGCTGCATAAGACTAGCAGTTTCAAACGCAAAGTGGATATATAACTATATGACTTATGGGACAAAAGTGTATATACCATATGCATATTAGCTGCCAATTTTAAGTCAAATTAAAGCAATCAATATAAAACAGTATATATCTAAATAAAAATTCTATTTTCTTTGTCGAATATAGAATTTTTTTCTTTTATTTTGGCAAATAAATATAAACTTACTGAGGTTGCATCCGATAAATATTTATAAATATAAACTTGAGTATATTTCTTAATATCGTATATATTCTATAAAATTTCTTCATATCACATTAATATGTATTTTTAAGACTTGATAATATAGCTCACTTGTAAAATATGAATTAATTTAATTAGAAGATATACACCATTTTAAACTTGTTGAAATTTAATAATTTGATGAAAGGAGAATGATGTTGAATAGAAAAAAAAGCTTTGTATCCCTAGTTATCTTTTGCCTATTAGCCCTTCTAATAGGTCTCTCTGATAAAAATGCAGGAATAAATAAAAGTCTTCATAATGGCTATAAACTTTCTAAAAATGAAGAAACTCATATAAATCTTTTATCAAGCTACACTATTGATTCATCATGGTATGTTATCAGTCCTGCTGATACAGCCACTACTCCTTTGGACGATATTATTAATCAAAAAATGGCAGAAGGAGAAACAAAATTTTATATAAAAAATGGCGACTATTACCTTAATAGCAGTATAAGAATCACCAGTCCAAATGTAATTATTTATGGGGAATCTAAAGAACACACACAAATTATACAATTAAACTCTGGGAATAATAATATAGAAGTAACAGGAAGTAATGTAGAGGTTTCAAACTTAACTATAAATAACAAAAATGGTGCTGCAGCTTTTACTTCTAGAGATGCAGATTATGTTACTCTTCAGGATTGTATAATATATGGCTCTTGCAATAATTCAGCGGTAACATTTTGGGGAAGAATTGGTGTGACTGATCTTGATGCTGTTGAAAATAAAAATTTAAGTGATCATAATGTAATACAAAATAACATTATACATTCTAATTTAAACTCTTCTGAAAAAGATGGATTAGTATTTTTAAAACAAATAAACGGAAGTATAACAAATAATATTATAACTGGTAATAGAATTGCATTTTATCTATGTAGAAATTCTGACGTAAGCTACAACTCTATTAGTAATTCAGATACAAATGGAATTAGATGTACAGTTCCTGCTTACGATAATACTATTATGTATAATACTATAGATAATACTTTGGCATCTGGAATTTGTGTAGTAAGAAATGATCAAGGAGCTACTCCATCGAGCTATAGAGCTCATGGATTCAAAATCAGTCATAATACTATTACTAATTCAAGATATTTCGGTATAGAAATATCTAACTTGGAAGATGATTCCAATAATCCAGACGATTCTATAGATAGCAACACTATAAGCCAAGTAGACTTTGATGGAATATACTTGCTTTATTCCACCAATTTAAAGATTTTGAATAATAAAATTGCAGACGTTGGATTAGCTACTGCAACTAATGGTCGTAATATATGGGGTTGGAATTCAAACTTAAATTCAGGAATATTTCTAGATTATTTGGCATCTGGTTCAATTATTGATTCCAATGAAATAACCAACAACAATAATGCTTGCCTTAATGGAATTAAAATACCAAGTAATAACTTAAATCAAAATAACGTCATAACTCATAATACTATAATCGGTTATTTTTCTAATCCAATAGCAGGTAATATAAACAGTCCAGACTATACTACTATATCTGATAACCTAATACTACTAGAACCTGAAAATATAAGAACAGCTTCCGATGTAGATAATATTACTGTGGCTTGGGATTCTGTAACTAACGCTACAAGTTATGAAATTCAAGTTAATAATGATATACCTATCAATGTTGGAACTGACTTAGCTTATGATGCAAAAGGATTAACTAGTAATACAGACTACACATTCAAAATCAGAGCAAAACTAAATGATAAGGTTGGTCCATGGAGCAACACTACAACAGCTACAACTTTAATGAGTGCTCCAACAAATATAAATACTGAACCTACAACTGATAGTATTAAAATAAGCTGGGATTCTGTACCTGGAGCTACAAGCTATAAAATTCAGATTGATAACGGTACACCTGTTGACATAGGAAACAACACATCTTATACTCATACAGGTTTAGACAGCAATACTAATCATACTTATAAGGTTTGCGCTGTTGGTGGTATTTGGAGTAATGACATTCCATCTACTACACTTTTATTCGCTCCTACTAATATAAACACCATTTCCGATGTTAGTAATATTTATTTGAGTTGGAATCCAGTAACAAATGCTACTCAGTATGAGATTGAAATTAATGGAGTAATTCTTAACGTTGGTACTGATACTCACTATTCTCACACTGGCTTGGATAGCAACACAGCTTACAAGTACAGAGTGAGGGCCGTTGATGGCACTTGGAGCAGTGTTTTTACCGCCAATACCCTATTACTTGCTCCAACAAATATAAATACTGAACCTACAACCAATACCATTAAAGTAAGTTGGGATTCTGTGCCTGGAGCTACAAGCTATAAAATTCAGATTGATAACGGTACACCTGTTGACATAGGAAACAACACATCTTATACTCATACAGGTTTAGACAGCAATACTAATCATACTTATAAGGTTTGCGCTGTTGGTGGTATTTGGAGTAATGACATTCCATCTACTACACTTTTATTCGCTCCTACTAATATAAACACCATTTCCGATGTTAGTAATATTTATTTGAGTTGGAATCCAGTAACAAATGCTACTCAGTATGAGATTGAAATTAATGGAGTAATTCTTAACGTTGGTACTGATACTCACTATTCTCACACTGGTTTAGATAGCAACACAGCTTACAAGTACAGAGTGAGGGCCGTTGATGGCACTTGGAGCAGTGTTTTTACCGCCAATACCCTATTACTTGCTCCCACAAATATAAATACTGAACCTACAATTGATAGCATTAAAGTAAGTTGGGATTCTGTGCCTGGAGCTACAAGCTATAAAATTCAGATTGATAACGGTACACCTGTTGACATAGGAAACAACACATCTTATACTCATACAGGTTTAGACAGCAATACTAATCATACTTATAAGGTTTGCGCTGTTGGTGGTATTTGGAGTAACGATATTTCAGGGACTACCTTGTCACCACCACCTCCTCCAGACCCAGTTGTAATTCCTGCTCCTACTAATATAGTTGCTATTGCTACAGTTAATAGTATTAAGGTGAGCTGGAACTCAGTTATTAACGCTACTGGGTATGAGATTGAGGTTAATGGAGTAATTCTTAACGTTGGTACTGATACTCACTATTCTCACACTGGCTTGGATAGCAACACAACTTACAAGTACAGAGTTAGAGCTATTGGCGGTACTTGGAGCAGCATTATTACTGCTACTACCTTGCCACCACCTCCTCCTCCAGATCCAGTTGTAATTCCTGCTCCTACTAATATAACTGCTATTGCTACAGTTAATAGTATTAAGGTGAGCTGGAACTCAGTTATTAACGCTACTGGGTATGAGATTGAGGTTAATGGAGTAATTCTTAACGTTGGTACTGATACTCACTATTCTCACACTGGCTTGGATAGCAACACAACTTACAAGTACAGAGTTAGAGCTATTGGCGGTACTTGGAGCAGCATTATTACTGCTACTACCTTGCCACCTCCTCCTCCTCCAGATCCAGTTGTAATTCCTGCTCCTACTAATATAACTGCTATTGCTACAGTTAATAGTATTAAGGTGAGCTGGAACTCAGTTGCTAACACTACTGGGTATGAGATTGAGGTTAATGGAGTAATTCTTAACGTTGGTACTGATACTCACTATTCTCACACTGGCTTGGATAGCAACACAACTTACAAGTACAGAATTAGAGCTATTGGAGGCACTTGGAGCAGCATTATTACTGCTACTACTTTAGTACCAACTCCTAAGCCTAAGCCAACTCCTGCTATAGTTCCAAGTAAGTCAAATCCATTGCCAACTATTAAACCAAATATAACCACAAAACAACCAATTCCAACAAAGAGAACATACTATACATTAAAAAAACACTCAGATAATATTACTTCTAACTTAGGAAAATCAGAAAACACTTTAGATATAGTAAAAGAAAACTCTAAAATATCTGATAAAAAAGATTTAGAGAAAAAAAATTCTACTAAAGATGTTATTAAAAATACTACCTTGGGTTATTCTAAGAAACTTATAATAATAGTACTCACTTTATTTACTTCTTCATTAGTTGCGAGTATAATTATAAAAAGATTTAAACATAAAAAATAAGCAAGTAATTCATTTATATTGTTGAATTACTTGCTTATTTGCTTTAAGAATCCTGTGAGATATTCTTATAATCTTTAACTGAAAAACTTATATTCACTACTAATGTCATAGTGAATTTCCTAGGCATCATTAGATTTTAAAATGTTCTTTTAATTTTTGTAATCTACAAAGATATTGTTCTTCTGTAAAATACCCAACATCTTTGATTCCTTCCAATGTCTCTAAACATTTGTTATAACTTTCATACTGCTCTCTTTCTTCATTCCTTTTTTTAACTAACTTAATTACATCTTCAAGCTCATTGTCATCTAAAATCTTTAAATCTCGTAGCTTTACTAAGTCACATTCCTTTTTATGCTTTATGTTATTATCTACATAATCCAATAAAGGATTAATTGCTTTCATAGTTGCACAATAATTAATAATAAATATGATAATAATTATTAGTATAAATTCAGCTAGGTCCATACAATTCTTCACCCTTTTCTCTTTAATCAAACGTCAACCGAAAACTTCTCTTATTTAATTAATTTTGAAATACTCTTTAAGTTTCATTTTTCTAACCAAATACTCCTCATCATTTAAATATCCTATTTCTTTTAGATCTTTTAATACATTTGAATATTTTGTATACTTTTCATAATGTCCTACTTCAAGGCCTCTCTTTTCATATAATTCCATTACCTCTTCAAGTTCAGCATTGCTTAATACATCAAAATCTTTGAGTTTCATCAAATCAAGCTCTTGTTTATATCGAATCTCCCTTTCCTTGGAATTCTCCAGTAATTGTTTAACTGCTAACTTAGTTGCACAATACACAATAATAAACAGTAGGAACACTCCTAATAAAAATAAAAAAATGATTTCCATTCTATATCTCCCATTCTAAATTATTAACTTAAACTCATCAATAACACTACTATATTTTACATACATTCCTCATCCATTGTACTCTATGCAGAAAAGCTACCACTCTGTACTATTTGAGTGATAGCCTATTTTTACTTATCCTTTGTATACACAATTTTCTTTATACTATCTATAGAAAGGAAGAATTCTTCTGCTAAATCCTTTATCTTAAATCCATTAGAATGCTTATTTCTTATTTCTTCATTTCTACCTTGTATATAACTACGACTTCCAGAGTTCTCTCCCCATCTCTTCTTTTTTTCTGCTTGAGATGGAATGTATATATACTCACCTTGAATATACTTCTGAATTTCTTTAATTAAATTATCTGGTAAAACTGTCTCAACCTTTACATATTTCACAACCCTCAGCTCCTTAAATTTATCTTTTAAATTTAAGAGGCAAAGCCTGCACAATATGATTATAATCTCTAAAGGTGACTTTATCTATTATCTCTGTGCAAATTGTCACCATACACCATATTTACAGGCTTTGCACAGAGTACTTTAAGTTGTTCAAATTCCATTAGTAGATATTTCATTTACCTACACCTCCAATAAATCTCTTCTTAGATAATACCAAATAATACATGTTTTATCAATTTATATATGTGTAAATTTTTAAATATGTATATACCTTTTGTCCAATTGTAGACTATATTAAACACGAGATTTTATATCAAGCTTCATTTGTTTAAATTCTTGTTTTGAAAACTTTATGTAACTATTACAATTAGGGCAAATAGCACAATATATCTTTTTATATGGTATAACAGGAATAAAGTATATTGAAATCCACCTTCTCTTAATATATAAATTCCAAGTTCCTGTACTACCGCAATAATCACACTCATGTTGAAAAATTGGTCCTAAATCCTTATTAGTTTCTTCTCCCCATCCCCAAAGCATCTTTTTATCACTTCCTACACCTTTTTGATAATTATACCATTTTACTGTTTTCATTAACAATGCTGAAAAAACAAACATTAATTATATTATTTTATGTCTTTCTCTGTTATACTTGAAGTTAAACAAATATAGTAAAAGAGGTGTTTTTTATAAATACTAATTATAAAAACGTAGAAAACAAATATAAAATTGAAGGAGATGTAGCCTTAATTACAATTCTTAAAAAGAATGGATCTGAACTTATAGCCAAAATAGACGTTGATGATTTGGATAAAGTTAAAAAAACAGGAACTTGGTTTGCTGAGTGGAATAAAGACTTCAATAATTATCTAGTTCAAAGCATTAGTTCAACTAAGATGAATAAAAAATCTAAACCACTTAAACAAAGTCTACAAAGCATTATTTTAGATACCAATCCTAAAACACCTATTAAGCACATTAACGGAGATACCTTAGATAATAGAAAAAACAATCTAAAAATAGTTGAAAGAAACATTAAGAATGATTATGAAATTTTAGATGAAAATACTGTTGCCATACTTTTAAGAGATAAGCTTGGAAACATTTCATCTAAAGCTTTAATATCAAAGGAAGATCTAAATCGTGTAATTACCGATGATTTTAGTTGGGTAGAATATAAAACTCATAGTAATATTCACGTTGTAGCTAACACTCCTAATGGTAGAATCTTTTTAGACAAAATGCTTATGCAGCCTAGTGATGATCAAATTATTCACCATATTAACCTTAATCCATTGGATTGTAGAAGAATTAATATGGAAAAAAAAGATATAGAAAATGTAGAAATTTAGCATTTTTCTTTGTTAATGTACAATAAAAGCAGAAGAGATACTTGTATAAAATTTACATATATCTCTTCTGTTTTTATAATAAATTTTAATTAATTATACTAATTAATTAAAATTTATTTTACTTTTTTTAAATTTAGTGTTCATTTTATGTAGTAAATGCTATAATATCCATAAACTATATTTTTTTCTAATGAGGTGGTTTAATTGTCAAAATTATATAAATACTTATCATTGAGGTATCCACATATTGACACAAATCAATATTACGATAACTTTGATTCTCTTAGAATATCTATTAATAATGACCGATGCAAAAGAATGGTTAATATATTGTTACTATTAAATATAATTTTTATAATAGTAGATTTGACAATTTATAAGTCTATGCGAGTAAAAGCACCTTCATACGTATACTTATACTATTCTCATATTATTATATCTCTTTTAATAATACTTTGGCTTGTACTGTTAAACCTCCAGGAAAATAAGAGATTTACTTCCCTTAACCCTAAATTCTTCTATTCTTCATTTTTAAATCTTATACTATATTGGGGAGTATTTATGGGGTTGAATAATGCATATATTAGTGGTCAGATTACAGGTTATATTGTTTGTGTTCTAGCAACTTCAGTTTATTTATACTTAAAACCTGTTGAAGCCTTCCTTACATACTCAAGTTCTTTAATTATTCTTATTGTAAGTTTGGTTTTTACTGTTAATAATGAAAACTTGCTATATACTCACATTATCAATGCAAGTATTGTTGTTATTCTATCTTATATAATTTCAAAAATAAATTTTTTAAATTTCTTAAAGGAATTTATTCATAAGAAAAAAATATTACAAAGTAAACAAGAATTAGAAAAAATAAATGTTAAATTGAAAGAATACGAAAAGCTAAGAACAGACTTTTTCGCCAATATATCTCACGAATTAAAAACTCCAATAAATGTTATCTTCTGTGCTGAACAAATTATTGATTTTTCACTTAAACAAAATCAATGTAATAATGATAACCTTAGTAAGTATCTTAAAATGATTAAACAAAATTCATATAGATTAACCAGATTAATTGGAAACCTTATTGATATCACTAAGATTGATGCTCTTAATTTTGAAGTTAAATTAATTAATGCAGATATTATACAAGTGGTTGAAGATATAACTATGTCCGTAGCAGCTTTTGTAGAAGATAAAGGAATATCTCTTGTTTTTGATACAGAAATAGAAGAAAAAATTATTGCATTCGATCCAAATCAAATTGAAAGAGTTATTTTAAATCTTTTATCAAATGCAATAAAATTCACAGATAAAGCTGGAGAAATTTTTGTGTCTATTTATCTGAAAGATAATAATGTTTGTATTTCTGTAAAGGATACCGGTATAGGAATCCCAAATGATATGTTAAATTCAATCTTTGATAGATTTATTCAAGTAGATAACGCATTGCCTAAAAATCATGAAGGGAGTGGTATAGGATTATCGCTAGTTAAATCCCTAGTTGAGATGCACAAGGGCAGTATTAATGTAAACAGCAAGCTTGGTGAAGGCAGCGAATTTATAGTTTCACTTCCCGATACAATCATCTCCAATAGCCAACAAACTCTAAATTCAACTAACATGGAAGATGATTATATTAAAAAAATAAATATAGAATTTTCAGACATTTACCAGTGAACTAAGATAACTTCTAGTTCACTTATTTGCTAAAAAGGTTGATTTTTTTAATTTCTACACAATAAAAAAGAGGTATATAATCATACCCCTATAATACATTTCATTTAAAATTATCTATTAATTTCATTCTTAGAAATTTTCTCGATTACTAAGGTCCCTATTCCGTCTCCATTTAATATGTTCTCAAGTTCATATACATTTCTAAATTTCATATATATATCACCTTCCATCTCCATGGTATGTCCAGCTAATATTTCAGCTTTTGATTCATATACATAATTAAATATATTTTCAAATAAATTATATACCTCTCCTGTTTCTTCAATAGTTCCATAATAAGCGTATTCATAAATATCATACAAGTTATTACCTTTTGTCACAAACCATACTCCATCATTATAAGGAACCTTCACAAAACTTCTCCATACCATCATAGCTGGTATAGAGATTAATTCTTTAGCCTCATCATCTTCTACCATTTCCTTTATCAGCGAAGGAATTATAGAATTCCAACTGTATGGATTTGCCATACCTAATAGATCATATTGTAAAAAGCCATATGCCAATTTAGAGTAAGCATTAAAAATATGCATTTGATCTTTGCTATTTCCTTTATAAAAAGCAATAATATGATACTTATGATCTCTCATTCTCTTTAATTCTACTTCATTCCCATAAGCACAATTAACTGTATAATTATATATTTCTTCTGGTAATGGAGCATCTAATCCTACTAACTGAAAAAGATCATCATTTATTTTTACATTACATAATAGTGCGTCTTTTCCATCTAAGTCGTATTCAAAATCAATATTAACCTTTGAATTATCAATCTCACTTATTGTTTTAATAACAGCTTCCTTATCTACTACAAATGATTTGTGAAATAACAAATATAACGCAAAGACCTTCTCGTCTTCTATCTTTTCTTCTTCTGGCAAAATATCTATATTTTGTTCTAACTCAACTTGCTGCTTATGCTTTTTCTTAAATAAACCAAACATCTCATCCCTCCATGATAAATCTTTCTATATTTAATTTTACCACTTAACTATTGTTAAGCAATTTATTTTATTTAAATTGATCCTCCATGGAAAAAACATTCATAAATCTTGTTATTACCCAAATAAATTTCCTCATAGCCTTGAAACCAATTAAAATCTCCATGAACAATGCAATGGTACTTATACTGTCCGTTCTCATACATTACTGGCCCTCGATAAGGGAAGTCTCTAGATACTTCCCTTAGAGCTTCTTTTAGAAAATCCCCAGAGAATCCTTCCCCCAGGATTCTCCCAATATAATTCATTGTCCAAAATGGAATATCCCCTTTCCACACTGCCTCCTCTCCTGCAAACTTTTCTCCTCCAAGGTATGTGTCATAGTATCTAAGTTCACCTTCTGAATACTCCAAATCATGAGAATTAGGCCTAGATGGCTTTGTTTCTGCCCCCTTTCCAGCATATGTGGCTTTTTTAGCTCTGCATAGAAAATCTATGACATCCTCGTTTATATAACTGATCTTAGATTCCTCTATGTTTAACCTGCAATTTTCTTCATAATCATTAACTAGCTTATCTATGCTCACTTTAAAAAAATCACTTATTGCAATTAGTCTAGCTATATCAGGGTAAGATTGCCCAACTTCCCACTTGGCCACAGCTTGTCTTGATATACCCAAAACCTCAGCTAACTTCTCTTGTGATAATCCCTTTGATTTTCTTAATGTTTGCAGTTGTTCTTGAAAACTCATTTCTAATCACCTCTAAAATTAGTATACTGGTACTATTTCCTCTACTCTACCAATTAGATATAACAACTTTGACAACTTATAGTTGCAAAAATTATTTTTTTATTATCTTTTCTAACATCTATATCTTTATTCATATCCATAAACACCTTCTGCCTACGCAATAATTAATTCTTATCTTCTATTTTATCAATTGATGTTAAAAGAATCCAATTGACTTTACAATTTTTTCATATGGTGTATTGACATATTTTTGATTAAATCATATACTCTAATTAATGTTTAGTTACTAAACACAGGAGGAGAAAGAAATGTCTATTGAATATACTACTGAACTAATGATAAAAAAATTTGAAAAAGTAATGAATAAATATAACAAATCAGAAAAGAAGCCTAGATATTATGGAACTTCTGATTTATTATATAGAGCTGAAGTTCATACAATTGATGCTATAGGAAAAAATAATGAAATTAATGTTACTGAATTAGCTCAATATTTAGGAATTACTAAAGGTGCTGTTTCACAAATGGTAGATAAATTGATAAAAAAAGATATGGTAATAAAAAATGCAGCTTCTAATACTGAAAATGAAGTTTCTTTAAAACTAACTGAAAGAGGTCTTGCAGTATATAATGGCCATGAAAAATATCATAAAGATTTTTATACTGAAATAAGTAAAACATTGAGTCACCTATCAAATGAAAATATAACTGCTTGTTTTAATATGCTTGATTTATTGGATAACTTTTTAGAAACAAAAAAATAATTTTTTTATCCTTGTGTTTAGTAACTAAACACCTAATTTACTATAAATAATAGGAGGTACTCATCATGAATATGATGATTTTTCACAAAATTTCAGGAATTTTTATTATTCTAGTTGCTTTAGGATTTACTGTTAGCCAAATCGGTATCACCAAAGTATTTAATTACCCTCAAATACTAAGATCTTCTTGTGATTCAATACTAAATAAATATCATGAAGGAGGACATAAATTAAAATTCTTTTGGACTTGCTTTGCATTAAGTTCATTAATGCTAGTTCCATTATCCTCAATATTTTATAAGCTCCTAAATAGAGACAATACACCATACTTAATAATTGGATCTGCCTTTGGCATAGCTTCAGGTATTTTTTATGTTCTAGGGCTTATGAGATGGGTATTCTTAGCTGATACCTTATCAAATAAATATATTAATATAGATGATGATCCTAAGCTAAAGAAAACTATTGAAATAATATTCGAATCATTTCATGTATACTGTGGAAATTCAATAGGAGAATCAATGGGCTTTCTATGCATGGGTATATGGATTAGCATAACTGGGATTGCAATGATAGGCTCTACAATCGTACCATCAATAATTGGTATCGGCTATATTGTGTGTGGTATTGGTATTGCTTCTGGCCCCTTAGAATGGCTAGGTATTAACTATTGCAATAAGATAAATAAGATATCTATGAAACTTTTAATGATATTACTCATCTTTACTGGAATAAAACTCATAATTATTTAATTCAGACTTTATTAATAAAAAGTCTATGCTATACTCATTGCAACACAATAACTATAACATAGACTGCTTATATGTTTATATTCCTTTTTCAACAATTAACTTATATAATTCAGCTTCTTCCTTTGATATTCTCTTCTTTATTTGACTAATTATCTGTCTTGTTTCAGATACAAAAGAATTAAGCTTGCCATTAATCTTGCTCTTGGTATTAAATTCATTTTTATAATTAGTAAAAGTATCCGCAATACTGCCCATTTCATCTATATAGTACTTTGCCATACTTCTTAAACCACTATCTTCTGCATCAACTAGGTTAGGATATAAATATTTATCTTCTGAACTTAAATGAATTTTTAATTTTCCAGCTAGATTGTTTATGTGAAAAACAAATTCATCTAAATTATTTTCATAATCAGATTTATTTACTATTTTATCAATTTGATTTACTTCTTCCATAATATCCTTGTGTTGTCTTAAAAAATTATCAATATTAATCATTTTATACACCCCTATTTTTTATAATAATAGCTTAACATTAAGCAAAAGAATTTCATGTAACTTTAGTTACTAAACTATAACTTTTTTATTAACTGCTATTAATTTCATTTTCCTACTCTCTTTATGAATTAATTATATCCCTATAGAATTTAACTTACTGTGATTTAAATCAAAATCTTATTAAAATTCACCAGATCAAATACAATACAACTTTGTTTCGTAACTTTTCTAAACTTAACCGTTTAATATCGAAATGTAATAAACCAACAAAATATTAACTATTTGTAAACGTTTTATAAAATAGTTTACATATTAAGTCAATAATTTTATAATAAGGTAAAGTTACAAAATATGATTATTAAATAATATTTTTTCAATTGGAGGTAATCTAATGAATTGCACTAAGGTTATATATGATAAATTAAGTGATTATATTGATTATTTTAAAATTATTTGTAATGAATTCAACCCTTTAGGGAAATTATTCAAAACAAGTTCATCTTATTATATTTATGATACTGGTACTAACAAAGTTATGGATTGTAACGAAATAGAGTACTACATACTAGATAGCATTATGAAAAATAATGTTGATACTCTTGTTGAACTCAAAGAAAAATTTAATGAAAACCAATTTTTTCAAGCTCTTGAAAATGTGAAAGCATCAATTGAAAATGAAAATATTTTAAAATCTCAAAAAGAACCTAAATTTTATTCCCCTTCACATTTCGAAAACCTAGATAATATGCTTGATAATAAATTTAGACAAGTTGTTTTAGAACTTACTGAAAAGTGCAATTTAAGATGCAGATATTGCATCTATAATGATGATTACGATGAGAAAAGAAACCACGGTACTAAAAACATGTCAAAAGAAGTTGCTATAGCTGCTATAGATTACGCAAATAGTCATGGGGATTCTGAAAAAGGAATCTCTGTATCATTCTATGGTGGAGAACCTTTAGTAAACTTTGATTTATTAAAATATTGTATTGAATATTCACAAAAAACTATTATAGATAAAAAACTATCATTCTCAATGACAACCAACGGTACATTAATGACCAAAGAAATTGCAGAATTTTTAGCTTCCATAGAGAATTTAAGTGTTGTATGTAGTATAGACGGTCCAAAAGACATCCATGATAGCTACAGGAAATATATCAATGGAAATGGTACTTTCAATGATGCTATTAGGGGGTTGAAATATTTAGTTTTAGCTTTTGGAGAAAAAGCAAAAACCCAATTATCACTTAGTATGGTTTTTACTCCTCCATTTACTTCTGAAAAACTAATTGAAATGCAGGAATTTTTCAACAGCTTAGATTGGTTACCAAAGGAGATTAATAAATTAATAACTTATCCTTCTCCTGGAACCTTACCTAAAGATATAGTGTTGACTGAAGAAGAACAACAAAATAATGCTTTAGGAGATTGGTCAAAAACATTGTACCTAGATACTATTAAAAATAATACAGATATCAACTTTTTCACAAAAAAAATAATTGAAGATTCTTTTGTTATATTGCAAAAAAGACCTATTCTAGATGATCCATCTTTAGGATATCCATTAAATGGATGTTGTATCCCTGGATCACGAAAATTATATATTACTGTAAATGGGGATTTTCTTGTTTGTGAGAGAATCGCTGGTTCTCCAATAATAGGGAATGTATTCACTGGTATTGACAAGGAAAAGATTAAAAATAATCTAGTAGAGGAATATGCTCATAAATCAATAAGCAAATGCGGAAACTGTTGGGCAGCACGTTTGTGTAGTATATGCTATTCTTCTTGTTATACAGATGGTAAATTTGATATAGAAAAGAAATTATCAAATTGTGATGGTGTACGCCAACTTTTATTAGAAAATTTATCTCTTTATCATGAATGTCTAGAAATTAATGAAAAAAAGCTAGAATATTTGAATGATGCAGTAATGATTTAGAGATGTACAAGCTTCACTAACGCTTATGTTAAACATTAACATAAAATTAAATAAAAAGGGAGGAGAAAAATATGAGAGTAATAAAACCAGCTGGAGGAATAACAGTAAATTCTTATGGTGAAAACTGCAGATGTATCTGTTCTTCAGATGCAACTCATAACAGTCCATACATGGGAACTTACTATCATGCAACACCATGTGCATGCCAATGCTCATATGGGACAGCAAATCATGATGCAAATTACGCAATTTCTAGCAACCGTTAATTTGCCAATATACGTATATGGATCTTTGATTTGAAGTATAGGTACAACAAATTTATATCTATATTACTTCAAATAACGCAATCATTTAAAATTTCCTACATTGCTTATTTAGCTTTGTAGGAAATTTGTACATATACTAAATAGACTTCATAAATCAACTTGAAAGGTATGTTGAAAGTGCTAAAAAATAATTATATTTTGATAAAAGTCAACAAAGTAACTGAAATAGCTATAAAGATATGCAGAGCCTTAAAAATTGTATGGAAAAGTTCACCGTTTATATGTATTTTTTCTTTAATTAATACAATATTAAATGGAGTTATGGTCTCAGTGACAACAATAATTTCAAAATACTTTCTTGATAGTATTACAATTGTTTTAACTAATAGTAATACTTATGAAGCAAAAAAGCATGCCTTCTTTTGGTTAATATTAGAGTTCACTGTTGTAATATTTTCATATATTCTAAACAGACTAAATTCATACTTTGCCGATATTCAATCAAAATCATTAAATATATATATATCAGATATTCTTATGAAAAAAACTAATGAACTAGATCTTTCATATTTTGAAAACAGTGAGTTTTACAATAAAATTGAAAAGGCGAGTGCTGAATCCATATCAAGCATACTCTCTGTAACTAATAGTCTTATGCAATTTATTCAAAGCATTGCTACCCTTATAGGTACTGCAGCAATTGTCCTTACATTGAACCCTTTAATATTAATTTTATGCGTACTAACCACAATACCTATGTTTTTTGTAAATATAAAAATTTCTCAAATGAAGTATGATGTATATAATAAAAGAATTGAAGAAGTAAGATTTGCTCATCACTTAAAATTTATTGCTACTAATTGCAACAGTATTAAAGAATTGCGCTTAAATAGATTAGAAGGATATTTTAGAAGTATTATCATATCAATCTTAAGGAAACACTTAAATCAAGATAAGGATGTTGGGAAAAAGCAATTTATACGGTTAGCTATAGTAGATATATTAAGCACAATTATATCGTATTGCTATAAGTTTTATGTTGTTATCCTTACAATAGCAAAGGGCTTAACCATAGGTTCTATGAATATGTACATTCAATCCCTTACCAGCGTTGAAAATTCCATTAGGAGTACCTTAGATAACATGGCATCATTATATTCAAATAACTTATATATGGATAATTTCTTTGATGTAGTTGATTTAAAAGCTCAAATAGCAGATACTGATAATTCAATTGAATTGGATAACAAAGGATTTGCTAGTATTGAATTCAAAAATGTATCTTTTAAGTATCCTAGTTCCAAAACCTACATTCTAAAAAATATAAATCTTACTATAAAGAATAATCAAACTTGTGCTATCGTTGGTCTTAACGGAAGTGGAAAGACTACTTTAACTAAGCTTCTTACAAGGTTATATGACCCTACTGAAGGTGAAATATATATCAACGGAATTGATATAAAAAAGTATACCCTCGATTCATTATATAAAAATATAAGTGTAATTTTTCAAGACTTTATGAAATACCCTTTTTCTATAAAAGATAATATTGGATTTGGAAACCTAGATAAAATCAACGACATTGACCTTATAAAAAAGTGCGCTACGAAGTCAAATTCTTACGAATTTATCGACAAATTAGAGAATAAATTCGATACCCAATTACAAAAAATGTGGTCAAATGGTATTGATTTATCTCTAGGTCAATGGCAAAAATTAGCTATTTCCAGGGCCTTTATGAGTGATTCGTCAATTTTAATTTTGGATGAACCAACTGCCTCCCTAGATGCTGAAGCTGAATATGAAATTTTCAATAACTTTAAAGAATTAATAGGGACTTCAACCAGTGTTCTAATATCTCATAGATTTTCAACTGTAAAAATGGCAGATATAATATATGTCTTAGAAAATGGGCAAATTACTGAGAGTGGTACCCATCCAGATTTAATGCTCAACAACGGGTTATACTCTAGATTATACAAAATGCAAGCTGAAGCATTTACTGACATAGATAAAGCAGTAACTTAACATTAAAATATATTAAAAGGAGAATCTTAATTGCAAGATTCTCCTTTTAATTAACCATTTTTAAACTTTAATAATATGCTTATCCGCCGTGAGACTTTACTTAAAACTTCTATTTTTCCATTATCAAGTTCAACTATTTCCTTACTTATGGCCAAAAGTTGCTTCCATCCGTTATTTAGATTTTCTATTCTTCCCATTACCATAGTTATATAGATTATTAATATAGGAAACTGTAAATATCAATCCACTTACAGTTAATAAAATTGATATTAATATCATCAAAGTTAAATTTATTGGTATTAATCCATCTGATAATGATACAAAAGAATATGGATTATACTGACTTATATAACTAAGCTTCTTCTTAAATCTTCTATAGTTCCTTGATATAATAATTTACCTTTTTTTATTATCCCTACTTCATCTGCTATTAGTTCTATCTCACTTAAGATATGACTCCAAATAATTACTGTTATCCCCTTTCAATTTCATTTACCTTATGCTTTTATTCTAAAGTTACTACCTTAAGTTATTATTCAGAGTACCTTAATTTAACCTTAATCCCAAAAAAATTTTATTTTTGAGTTTACAAATCAATAATCTTTAATCTTTATATTTATGAAAATTAAATTTCAAAGGAGATGTAATAACAATGGAAACTTCAACAATTTTTACTTTAACAAATGAAATTAGTAACTTTATAAATGTTGCTAAACAAGAACTTGCAACAGGCTTTACTGAGCATAACGGAGATAATATGACTAAATATGGTGCATGGTATGGTCTAAATGGGCAACCATGGTGTGCTATGTTTGTGTCATGGTGTGCAAATCAAGCTGGAATATTAGGCACTGTAGTACCTAAATATGCTTATTGCCCTTATGGGGTAAATGCCTATGAAAACTGGGGAAGATACAGAAGAAGAACATCTGGATATGAACCTGAACAAGGAGATGTTATATTTTTTCAACAAGACGGAGTGGCTTGTCACACTGGAATAGTTATTCAATATAATTCTTCTTCAAAAATTGTAACAACCATTGAAGGAAATTCTCGCGATGCAATACGATCTAATACCTATAACTTAACTGATAGTTATATACTTGGATATGGTATCTGGTCAGGTTCTAATACTAATCCTAGTCCTAGTCCAACCCCTGATCCAAATCCAGTCACTTTATTAAGACTTGGAAGCCAAGGAGAAGCTGTACGTAATCTACAAACTATATTAATATCTAAAGGATATAATTGTGGTGCTTCTGGGGCAGATGGAGACTTTGGGCAAGCTACTTACAATGCTGTTATTAGATTTCAAGCTGACCATGGTTTGGAACAAGATGGTATTGTGGGCCCAAAAACTTGGAATGCTTTGAATAACACAACCGCAGGTGGAACCCCTGTATTAAGAAAAGGAAGCACTGGGGCAGATGTTGTGAAATTGCAGAAAGCTCTTATTGCAAGAGGATATAGCTGCGGTGCTTCTGGTGCAGACGGAGACTTTGGGCAAGGTACCTACAACGCTGTTATTAAATTTCAAGCTGACCATGGTTTAGATCAAGATGGTATTGTAGGGCCACAAACTTGGAATGCTTTAAGTAACACATCTGGTGATGGTTCAACCCTATTAAGAAAAGGAGATAGAGGGGATGGTGTAGTTGCTTTGCAAAAAGCCCTTATAGCTAAAGGATATAGTTGTGGTACTTCTGGCGCAGATGGAATCTTTGGTGACGGTACCTACAATGCTGTTATTAGATTTCAAGCAAATAATGGTCTAGATCAAGATGGTATAGTAGGCCCTGCTACATGGAGAGCTTTAAATAACTAAACTTAAGAGAACACTCATCATCGGGTGTTCTCTTTCACTTTAAATTTTATTCTTACATTCAAATTATTCTATAAGTTATTTAACAAATAATCATTTAAATCAGCTTCAAAAAATAATTAATAACATATGAGATTCTATTTACAAGTGTTTAAACTTCTAATAAAAAAATCTCTAAAGCCTTTAATAACCCCTAAATTTTCACTATCATCATCCTCTAAATCATAGTAATATTTCATACTTTTAATCTCTACTGACAATGAATCTAGTGGAAAACCTTCTCTATAAATCTTGTGAGGTTTATCTACAATATAAAACTTTTCAGACCATATATCTTCACCATCATATTTATAAATATTATCTTTATTCATTATTAAGCATATAGAATTCTTATAATAAGCAGTTAGCTTTCCACCATACTTGCCTGCTAAATTACTATAATAGCCAACCATTTCTTTATAGGTCAAATTATTGCCATGAATTCTTTTTATAAGCACTCCAGGTTGATCTTCTTCTTCAACTTCTTCAAAATATAACCCAGAATCACAAGAAAATATAGGTTTCTTTAGCTGCTCATAATACGTCAAAGCTTTTTGAGTTGCATTTGCTAAAGGTTCTTTTCCACTCTCTTCTGCCTCTTGCAATTTTATTTCCAATGATTGAAGACCAGTTAAACAAATATCTAGTCCATCTAACATCTTTATCATGCTCTCTAATTTAGATGGATTATAAGTTCCATATATTAAATTCATAAAATCATATCCTTCTACTTTTCTAATCCAATTTTCTTGTAAATTTCAATTATGCACGGGCTTTTATATTCTAGATAGCTATCAATATCTGTTGGAAACATCTTTGCTGCTTGCAATTTAACTTCACCATACTTATCTACATCCTCTTTGTGAGCTCTCATATAATTACGAAAAGTAAGATGTCTCTTTAACTCCTCAGAATATTTAGGACAAACATACAAATGATGAGTCAGAAACTCAGTCTTTTGCTTTTCATCATATTTAAAAGCTTGTCTGTCTTTTATCCCCAAGTCTCCTTCATAAGAGTATCCTAACCCTTCTAAGCGAGATTTAACATCCTCAAAATTATTATAACTTTCTATAATAACATCTAAATCTATAATAGGTTTAGCAGCTAATCCTTCTATTGAGGTACTTCCTACATGCTCAATACCAAGGATTGTATTCCCAAGTGCTCTTTCTAAATATAATTTTATTTTTTCAAATTCGTTCCTCCAGTTAGAATCATATGGAAGAACAATTACACTTTTTGTTCTCATTTCTACACCTCCAATAAAAATTTAGATTACCTCACAATATCATATATGGTTTTTAATTGCAATAATTATTAAGAACATTAAAATATATGCTCTATTTCAATCTTAGAAATTACAAATTTTTTTACAGCGGTTTGGAGAAGAAAAAAAAGCATGCTAAACTATAGTTAGCATACTTTTCACATCTTGATTTATACTTAAAACTTTAACTTCTTTGAATTCTCCCATAACCATACAAGCATTTTTCTGTTCTCCATTGCCATTTCTTTTGCTTCATCGTGGCCTTCTAAATAGGCAATGAATATCATTTGGATTGAGTATATTATATATGGTATTGCTGCCTTTTCTTCAACACTTAATGGACATATCTTATCATATCCATTAATAATACCTTTAAGAAGCTCTGGCCATTCTTCATACCCATCTACTATCTTGCTGGACTCTGCTAGTATTCCTGTAGCACAATAACATGGATCAAAAATTCGCACATTTCTCTCACTTATATCAAAATCAATAAATCCACTTACCTCCTCTCCATTGAATAAAATATTAGTTGGATTAGGGTCACGATGTATTATCTGCTTAGGAAGTTTATCATATAACTTTGTAAAGTTCGCCTTATATTCTTCAAAAAATTCTTCTGGTAACGGACAATTCCATTGTTCCATTATTCTCTTAGTTGCAGGCATAGCCCAATTGAAAACTGTATCATATAAATTTTCATTCTTCAATATCAAGTCATCATCAACTTCCTTAAGAACACAGTGTAACTTCCCAATTGCTTCTCCATACTTTTGTCCTGTTACCTCTCTATTCTCATATCTTTCTTCTGGAGTTAAATATCTTCCTTTCACACGATGTAACAATGCATAATATCGGTCATCATCTTGTAAAAAGTCTTGTCCATCTTTTGTTTTTATAGGATATGAGACATTAATACCTTTCTTAGATAATAATTCTGCAATTAATATATGAGTACGTAATCCAGCTATATTTACACCTGTAGTAAATACATACTTATCTCCTATATTCCAACCCTTAATATTCCCCATATAAAAATACACCTTATCTACTTTTAACTTTGTATCTACATCCCATTTTGATAAAATTTGTCTTAATTCAGCTTGTGTAAGCATTATTTTTGCCTCCTGTTTTAAATTTATCGGTACTGGCTTTTTAACCTTTGAGGTTCTTACATACTTAGATGGTGAACAACCAAATTCTCTCTTGAAGGCTTTAAAAAAACCTGAATGAGTATCAAATCCATAAGCAAGGGCTGCATCTATCAATTTCTCACCTTTAGAGATATCATAAATAGCATGTTTAACTCTACGCCTTGTTATATATGCAGATAGTGGCATACCTATCACATCCCCAAATATATGCAAGAAGTGATAGGGAGAATACCCTACAAGCCTTGCAAGCTCTTCATAATTTAATTCAGTTTTTAAATTTGCTTCAATATAGTTAACTACTTTTTGGAGAATCTCTATATTATCCATGTAAATCCCTCCTGCACCGTAACTTAATTTTACTGCATTAAGACTATTAGAATATGTCCTGTATTGCGAAATAAGCATCTAACCTTAATTTTTAGCTAAAAATAAATATGTACTACTCAACTCATGTTAAGTAGTACACTCATTTCATCCGATCTTCTTTTTTTCTGAAACAATTCTTTGTATAGTTTTGGGTGATAAATAATACTTTTGTGAAAGACTTTGTATAGATATCCCGATTAAATAATCATCGTATATCTTAGCATTTCTAGCTTGAAGCTCCTGCTTACATTGAGTAAGTTCACCCCATGCCACTCTATTTTCTTCTTTCTTTGGTATATAAATATATTCACCATCAACGTAATTTTGAATTATTTCCAATATATCTTCAGGAAATATCTCCCTTGCATTTGCATAGCTCATTAAATGCTCCTCCTAAATTAAATTTCATTTTAGGATTGAGCAAAGGCTACATTTATCTTAAATTATTATTTAATGCGCAATAGCCTTTGCTATGCACACATAACATATCTTTTCATAAGACTATTATTCCCCCTTCTTAAGACATCTGAAAAATGCCTAAACCACATTATAATCAAATTATATCATAATTAACAATTTATAACTATAGCTTAATTCTTAATTATTGTTAACTAATAAATTTACATTTATTCAATATTCAGCTATTATTAAAATAAGTTTAAGTAGAAATTAAAACAAATTTTTAATTAAAGGGGATTTATTATGGTTTATGAATTCACTGGTTATCTCTTTCAAGAAGGTCAAAGAGCCTTCATTAGTATTCCTTTTAATGTATGGGAAGAGTGTGCACAAAAAGGAAACATCCCTGCCGAAATAACAATAAATGATTTCACTTATGAGTGTAAACTAGTTCCTAAAGGTAATGGAAATTATTTAATTCCCATTTCAAAAGTTAATCTAAAAAGCATTTCTCAAGATGATAATAATGTTAATGTATCTTTAGAAATCATTAATGGGCTAACTAGGATAAATAATAATAGCCCTTATAGTTTAGAAAATCCTATAAGGAAAATAGATACTATAAAATCTATAATCCAACCAAGAAACGGATTATGTGGCCATGCTTGTGTTTCAATGCTCACAGGAATTTCTCTAGACGAAGTGATCTCATTAATGGGTTCTCAATGTTGTTCTATGAGCAAGGTTATAGAGGCTTTAGACTACTATGGAATTAATCACTCAAAGAAAATGTTCTATAATTTAAAGCCTGATAGCATTCTTCCAAAATGCTGTATTATAAATATTAACAATCACTACATACTTTACTTTGATGGAATCTACTATGATCCTGCTGTAGGAACTCTAGAGAAAGTAGATATGAATGAGATAGTTGGTTACTTAGAAATATTAGCACAATAATAACAATAAGTTAGCTTACAAGCGTAGCTAACTTATTGTTAATTTGAAGTTGTTTATGCTCAAACTTTTCATAAAAACTTTATATTGCCTTATCTAACACATTCTTTTCTGATTTTAAAACACGTATCAATAAACCATTTCTTATTTTAGTATTCAAAGAATTTTTATCATCATCAATAATAATTAATCCTTCTTTATGCATACATTTTATTTTACTTCTTGATACTCCAAGCTTATCACCTAAGAGCTTATCCACCCTAATACCTATAGGATATTTACAAATGATTTCTACAACTATTTCATCCTCATTCATGCAGTATGCTTCTATTTGTCTTTCTATCAATTTATAATTAACATTCTCCAAAATAATTTCAGCCTTATTGTTGCTATACATGCTAAGATTAAATGCGTATTGCTTTGCCAATTCCCTATCATTACAAAGAAACCTTTCATACTCATCTTTATTAATCTCATAAGGTTTTATTCTCTCATATATTGTCATGTTGAAAGTTGATTTACACTTTTCACATTGATAAATTAACCAAACATCAATATTATTTTTATTTGCATTAACTCTAAATTTTTCAGAACTGATATATTGTGTTTTCTCATTACACTTGGGACAATTTCTTTTAACTGTCGGTAAACTTTCAGGTATTAACTCCCATTGATATTTCTTCAAATAGCTCATTTTGTGCCTCCTATTAGTCATCTGAAAATAACTAACAAGTCCAAATATACTAACATTAGGACTTATTTATTTTTTAAAAATGCCTTAATTAAACTTTTAGGATTCACACAGGCCATTTCATCATATTCTTATAATAATGCCATAGCCTCTGCTACGCATTCATAAAAGGTCTCATCATAAATAACTCCTCCCATCTTCTCTAATTATAAATTACTTTATAAATGGTGGTCTCATAAATAATTCCTCCAATCTCTTTGATAAATATATTCTATGAAACCTATATGCTATTTAAAACCTCAAACTTGTTTCATAAGTAAAGATGAGATATTTTGATAAACATCTCTCTTTGTTTTATAAATTTGTACTTCATTATTAGCATTTTGTATTGTAAAATAGTATCAATTAACCTTTTATTTTGGAGAAAGTAATATGAAAAATTATATAGAATTTTATGAAAAAGGATCTGTTGAAATTGTATATGGGAAAAGCAGTCATCATTTTCCTCTCCATAGTCATGAAAGCTTTTGCGTAGGTTGCATTCTTAACGGTGAGGCAGAATTCACCATAAACAACTCCAAATGCTTGCTGAAGAAATCCATGGCCTTTATCCTCCCCTCAAATACTGGAATTTCAATAAAAACAGACACTAAATATGATTACGTAACTATATGCTTTAAAAATGAACTAAAAAGACAGGTTGATCATATAAGATTTAATAACTACTTTATCAAAATGGATTCTCAGAATGACATGTTTGCTTTATGCAATATTTTTAAGAAGGATAATGATGAAAGTAAATTTTTAAAATCTATTCTTAAATTAATTAGTAATTCTATTGACCATAATATATCCTCACAAAACAGTGCTTCAAATGACATAATTCCCTTGATTTGTAATTACATCAAAGTAAATGCCTGCGAAAAATTTAATTTGGATTCATTAGCCAAAGAATTTTTTATATCAAAATACCATTTAATTCGCATGTTTAAAAAAGAAATGGGAGTAACTCCATATCAATATTATATTCAAGCAAAAATGAGAATAATAAAGACAGAGATATTCTATGCTCAATCTGAAACTAATCTTGCAATGGATATCAACTTGTCTGATGAAAGTCACTTATGTAAAGTATTCAAAAGACAGATGGGCATATCTATTAAGGATTATAAAAATAACTTAACAAAAAAGTGAGCAATATATTACAATTTCTCTTTTCATCAGTATGCTATTATGTATTCATAATTTAAAACATAGCAAAATGTATTAGTTAGATACATTTTATGAAAGGAGATTTATATGAAAGTTAAAGCAGCATTTATTTTTGTAGCACCAGAGGTTGATTATAAAATTCACAGAACAGTTGTAGATACTCCTGTTGTACAATTAACAGTGGTTGGAGTTAAAAATTATAGTGAAGCGGTAGAGGTTGCAAAAGAGTTAGTTGAGCAAGGCATTAAAGCTTTAGAACTTTGCGCTGGTTTTGGAAATGAGGGTATTGCACTTGTAAGTAAAGCTGTAAAAGGAAAGGCATCAGTTGGTGCTGTGAAATTTGATCATCATCCTGGATTTGATTTTAAGAGCGGTGATGAACTATTTAATAACTAACATTATGAAAAATCAAATCTCATTACTAGTATAAACAAGGACGATTTAGCATCTAAATGCTAAATCGTCCTTATTTATATGATACTGATTAAGTACATTTATGACTTTTTTTCATAATGTATATTAAATATGTTTGAACTGAAAAGGAGTTTGTATTTCATGTCTAAATCAAAAAATACTCGAATAATTGATTTTCCATTAAATTTAGATACTGCTCTTGAAAACCATTCATTAATAAATAAAAAGAATTGCAAGCTTTTAAATACATGCAGTAATAACTATCCAATAGTTATGGTCCATGGACATATGGGTTGGGGAAGTAACGAACTATTCGGTCTTAATTATTGGGGTGGTTTTTTCAGCCTAAAGGACTACTTAAATAGGAACGACTTTACCGTCTTTACTCCAACCATAGGACCAATATCAAGTAACTGGGACAGGGCTTGTGAACTTTTTGCTTACTTAAAAGGTGGAATAGTTGATTATGGAGAAGCACATTCAAAAAAGTATGGCCATGCACGTTATGGAAGAACCTATCCAGGAGTTTATCCTGAGCTAGGAAGTAAATCTGAAAATGGAACAATAAAAAAGATTCATTTAATAGGTCATAGCATGGGTGGACAAACTATTAGAGTTCTGACTCAACTTTTGGAAAAGGGAAATGCTGACGAACTAGAAGTAACCCCTGAAAGTAACATATCTGAACTTTTTAAGGGCAGAAACTCTTGGGTAAGTAGCATAACTACTCTTGCAACACCTCATGATGGAACACCTCTTGCGCGTGAAACTTCTAAATTCATACCATTTATTCAGCAGTTTCTAGCAAGCCTTGGTGCTATAACTGGCGTTACTGATTTAATTTACAATCCTTATTTTGACTACAGCTTGGACCAATGGGGACTTCATAAGGAGCATACAGAATCTTTAAAAGATTATGTTGATAAGGTAATAAGTAGTAACTTATGGAATGAAACAAAAGATTTTAGCCTTTGGGAACTTACTCCTGAAGGAGCAAAAGAATTAAATTCTTGGATCTCTCTCCAAGATAATGTTTACTATTTTTCTTTAGCTTGCCTTAATACACACAAAGATTTATTAACTAAACACCAAATTCATAACATAACCATGCTTCCACAACTTATTCCAACATCTGAATTTATAGGGTCTTTTACTTCCAATAACTCTAATGAAGTTACTATAACTAATGATTGGTGGCCAAATGATGGCTTAGTAAGTGTAATCTCTGCTCAAGGACCTCACCAAGGTTCAAGGGATACAATAATTAACTTTAATAAAATTCCTCAAAAAGGTGCATGGAATTATCTTGGCACAAAGCAACGTACAGATCATTCAGACATAGTTTCGCTATATAAGTTTCATCCAGAACTAAAGCATGAATATCTTAAACTAGCAGAAATGTTAGCCAGTCTGCCAAATTAAAATGTACTAGTTCTCTATTTCATTAAAATCCTTTGAACATCTTTGAAGCAAATATAAAAATTTTCCTAAAAAGTATTGACTATATATATCACTCTGATATAATTAAAACATAGTATATCAGAGTGATATAAATGAGGTGAATATAAATGGCAAAACTAAATAAAACAAAATTTGCTCTTCTCGGAATATTAAACCATATGTCAGGTTCTGGATATGATATTAAAAAATTCTGTGACAATAGCATAGGACATTTCTGGAATGAGAATTACGGACATATATACCCTGTTCTTCAAAGATTGGATGAAGAAGGATTAATAACTAAGCAGGCACAACAAAATGATTCAAAACCAACAAAAAATATATACTCTATCACTGAACAAGGAAAGGAAGAATTAGATAATTGGTTAGTACTTCCGGTAGACAAAGAACCCATTAGATCAGAACTTTTATTGAAAATATTCTTATCAAAAGACATCCCTACCAAAAGTACTATTGAAAAAGTTGAAGAAATCAAAAAAAATTCTGAGGCTACCTTAAACCAATACAAGTCAATACAGGATTTGTTTAATTCAGGCAAGATTAAAGTAGATAAAAAAACTTTAATACTATGGTCAAGCACCATTAATTATGGAAAACAAAGTGAAATAGCAAAAATTAAATGGTGTGAAGATACGTTAAAGCAATTAGAAGAAATTAAAGATTTATAACGGTAATATTTAATATAAAAAATTATTAAGGAGAGAGCAGTATAATGAAAATTTTAGCTATTAATGGCAGTCCAAGAGGAATAAATGGTAACACAGAAGTATTGTTAGAACAATTTCTAATAGGTTGTGAGGAAGCTGGTGCAGAAAAAGAAACAATTTACCTCAATAGAAAACATATAAATCATTGCTCAGGATGTTTTAGTTGTTGGACTAAAACTCCCGGGAAATGCATCCACAAAGATGATATGGAAGATTTACTTCTTAAAGTATCCATGGCAGATATAATTGTCTATGCAACACCACTTTATTATTTCACAGTTACTGGTCTAATGAAAGATTTCATGGATCGTACCCTTCCACTATTCAAAGGAGAAATACTAAAGTGTGATGATAATAAATATGGTCATCCCTCCAGAAATAAAAAGCAATCACCAACAAAAACAGTTTTGATTTCCAATTGCGGTTTCCCAGGAAAATATAATTTTTCAGGTTTATTAGAAACTTTCAACGTAATGACAAATGGTAACTTATCAGGCTCCATACTATTCGGGCAAGGAGGGGCTCTTGGTAATGTAAGACAAGATGCAAATTTAAAAGAACTATTCAAACCATATTTTTCAGCTTTGAGAAGTGCAGGTAAAGAAATAGTTACATCAGGATATATATCAAATGAAACTCAATTAATACTTGATACAAATATTATTGATTCAGAAACTTATATTAAAAATGCAAATAAAAATTGGCATAACTAGGGGGAATTTATTATGGAAAATATATCAAATAAAAAGCAATCATTATTAAAAAGTGTATTCAATAGAGACTTCGTTATCAGTGCAATCATTCCAATTATAATTTTCGCAACCATGGATCATATTGGTATGACTCTTAATGGAATAATATTATCTGGTCTTTGGAGTATAGGTGTTGTTATTATTAATTTTATAAAGAATCATGAATTCAACGCTCTTGCAACAATAAGTGCAGTTTTCTACGGAGTTGGACTAATCGGTACTGTTATTTCAAAAAATCCAAATTTTTATTTAATCTCTCCAATAATAAAAGATATTTTATACGCTTTAATATTCTTTGGTTCTTTATTATTCAAAAGATCATTAATCCAAGTAATAGTTGAACAAAGCTTTTACAAAACCACTTCAAAAGAATTGAAATCTCAAGCAAAGTACATACATATTTGGAGAATGCTTAGCATTGCATGGGGAATTCTAAACTTAAGTCAAGCAGGTTTAAGAATTTTATTATTACACTCTATTTCCATGAGTCAATATTATGCTATAAGCACTATGTATGATAATATTTCAACTCCACTTATGATAGCTTTTTCAATTATGGTTCCTCAATGGTATTTTAAGAAACAAAAGCTTGCTGCATAAAATATAGCCTAAGGTAGAAATTCACTTTTTACCTTAGGCTATATTTTATTATAAATTCATACCTAAATATTAATTACTTAATCATTATTAACTCTTCTGAGTATGGCAATGATTTTAATGCATCAATATAAGTTTCTCTCCACTCTTTAAGCTTATGATTCTTTCTTTGAAAATACATATTTCTAATTTCAGCATAGTTAGTTATAATAGTTCTAGTTTGCTTAAATGCACTTGGCAAATCCTGAATTATCATTCTAAAAATTTCTTCTTTTCTTTTTGCATCGTCTACTCTTTTATATTCGCTTATTAAATCATTAATATAATTTATCAATCTAGTTCTGTATTCACTTTGAAAATCAAATTCAAAATCATCATAAGTTAGTGGTCTAGAAGTAATTTTATGCATGGTACTTGTACTATTTTTCTCACAGAATTTATAAGTATCAAATTCTTTCCACCAATATAAAGGAGCTTCTATATCCATGTATACAGTGATGTACCTCATAAACTTACTATGTTCTGTTCCTGCCAAGACCAATCTTTGCATAAGCGATTTATCGTTGTTTCCTATCTCAATGCAACCATTGCTATACTTACTATCTGATTTTTCCCAACTATTCAACGGATTTCTCATCCCTCTTATAGCTGCTTCCCATCCAAACACTTCTATCTTATCTATCTTCATTATTATCTCCTCCAAATTCATTCCAACTATATAATTACTTAATAAAACACATATCTTATGTCAAAATCAATTATTTTTCCCAATAAGATGGATGTTCTAAAGTCACTGGCAATTTAGTATTAGCATCACCCTTAGCAGCATTAATCTGAGATTGTGTAAGAAATAAACTCTTTTCTAAATTTGCTCCTCTAAGATCAGTATCTCTCAAATCTGCTCCAATAAGATCTGCTCCACTCAAATCATTGCCACTAAGATTAGCTGCTATAAGAAATGCCCCTCTTAAATCTGCTCCTCTAAGATTAGCTTTTCTTAGGTCTGCTCCAAATAAATTTAATCTTCCTGCTATAGTCTTCTGCTTTTTCAAATTACTTTTCTGGCCTCCAAGTGCTCTAGCTCTAACTATTTCACTTGTCTGTCTAAGCAAAGAGTTCACCTTATCTCTATGCGCCTCTATATCAAACTTCATAAGAAAATCTACATTTTCATGCGTAATACTATCAGTTTCGTCTATCAAATCTTTAAGTTTACTCTTAATTACATCATTTGTCTGAGCTCTAAATGCTTCTGCTAAATACCAAAGCATTTCATGAATTTGTTTCATAATTAAGAACACATCAAAAATTTGCTTTGCTAATTCAGGTTTTTCCTGCCAGCTTTGTCCACCATATGTAACTTGAGCAATTTTTTGTCCTGCTCCCAAACAATCATAAGCTGTACATCCTTTAAATCCCTTCTTTCTAAGGTCTTGGTGAATTCCACAGCAAAAATCCGATTGTAAGTTTAAGCATGGTTTCCCAGCTTCCTTATCTGCTGGAAACCCTTCTGAAGCTGAAAAATATAATGCAGCGCAACATAACCCAAAACATTTTGGACAATCAATTTTTAGGCTTTCATATAATTTTTTATCTATTTTTTTTATATCTTGTGATGTCATATCTATTCTCCCGTATTCTTTTAGTTACTTTATCACCTTTAGGCATCTTCAAAAAATAAATAATTCCCTACGCTAGTCTATCGGGACTTGTTACTTATTTTCAGACACCTTAGAACACATAACTCTTAATATTATGTAGATTCAACAATAATTCTATTTTACCATTAAATCTCTTCAGTAGTATACTCTCAACACCACAATAATAAATTTCTAATTTACTATTAATGAATAACAAAAAAATAGCCTCATTAAACTGAAGCTACTAATACAGAATTATTTTGGTACTTGTTTATTTGATAACTCTTTAAACATTTCTACAAGTTTTGGATAAAAATCATTAAATGTAGGATACTTATCCCTATTATCCTCATATTCCTTTAAATTTTCAGTAATTGCTTTTATGAAAATAAACTTTTTTTGAGTATCCATATTGATATATCCTTCACTTACTTCGTATCCAAAGTTCTTAAATAAAGTCCTATAGGCTACTGCTCTTACAATATTCTCATTTACGCAAAATTCCCAACTGCTGTATTGTTGCTTAGTCATAACTTCTTTTATTGAAGTAAATAAATTATCATATTTATTTATTTCGTTTATATTTTGAGCAGTTAAGGGATTCACATATGAATGTCCAAATTCATGTATTATAAGCTGAAAAAACTCTGCATTATTATTTGGCACTACCATAAAATCATATAAATCAAACTTACCATCTTTAGAAGGAATCCTTGCCGCATAACCTCCTATTGATAAAGGTTCTATAATAAAATTATAACTATTTTGTTTATATCCATAGTATTTTTCTAGTGTTTCAATACACTCTGATTGGTCAACTTTCGTTTTTACAGCAGAAACCAAATTTTTATAAAAATCATTATGTTTTATATAAAAATCATCAAATTTAGTTTTTTTTCTAAAATCATCCAATAAGTTATAAAATTTCAATAACTTTTCCTTCCCACCTGCACTATTTACAACATCTTCAGGCAAAGTTAAATTGTTTATTAGTTTTAAGTTATCATCAACATACAACATTGCTTCAGCAGGAGCACTATAATTGAACCCACTTTTCATCATTTCTTTATATAATGTAACTACCCCTTCATTTTTATATGATGAAAAATACTCTGAAATATCCTTACTATATTTTTCATTATCCTTATATAAATCTTTTTTCAAGATAGCAGGATCATCAGCAATATACTGCATTATTGAAAGTAACTCTATCTTAGGTTCAATGCTTACATTACATTTACCACTTTGCTTAATTGCAATCACTATATTTTTATTATCCACTACTTCATTATTTTTTTTACTACTTCCACATCCAAAAAAATTAAATAATAATACGCTTATTAACCCCAAAAGCAATATTCTCTTTTTCATAAAAAACCATCCTTTAAAATTTACTAGCCCCTAATACATCCTATGTATTTTATAGAAATTATACCATATAAATCCTCTGGCTATAAGTCTTTCAGTTAATTCTATGTTATTTTTATAGCTAAAAATAGCTAACACAAAGTATGTAATCTTTGTATTAGCTGTTTATAAATAATTATAGTTTTATGATTCTTTTTTCTTCTAAGCTTACAAGAGCTTCTGGAGTGTGAGTAGAAAGATATACTGTAGGATTATCTTTAACAAATTCTCTTACCTTCTCAAGAGTTACTCTAGCAGCTTCTTTATCTTCAAATACAACAGATAGTTGATTTTGTACAAGTGCATCATCAGTATATGTTACATCTCCATGCATCATATAGAAAAGACCTTCATTCTCTGCTACTACAATGCTATTTCCTAAAGTATGACCTGGAGCTGGAAGTAAATAAACACCTTCTACAATCTTTTCACTTTTATCAAAATTATGATATGCTCCATCTTTAAAATCAACTCTTACTATGTTTTCTCCATTTAAGTTTAATGCATCTGCTTCAATTGAAGAAAGATATATCTTCGCATTTGGGAAACTTCTTAGCTCTCCTGAGTGATCTGGATGTTTATGTGTTAATAATATTTTAGTTACTTGCTCAGGATTATATCCTAAAGACTTCAATGATTCTAAGTAAGTTTCTACTCTAGTACCTTGATAAATCTTCTGTCCTTCCTTTGGAGCTACCTCTGGAGTTTCTGCTGGGACACCTGTATCAACTAAGATTACTTCCTTTCCTGTATCTATAAGGTAATTTTGAAGACTTGATGCATAAGTTTTTGTTAAATCTAATTGACTCTTATCAGCACTTCCTCCAAAGGCTAAGTCCTGTGTCATAAATCCATTCTCATATAATCTTACTGCTTTAATTTTCATAATAAAAATCCTCCTCTAAATTCTCAATTTAATTTATTTTTATTTAATTTCTCTTCGTTATTAATTTTATTGCTTACAATTATATTTTATACAATTTAAATTATTTGTCAATATCCTTTTTATATTTAATTAAAAATATTTTAGAGAAAATTTTAACTAATATTAAACAGTATTAAAACAAATTAAGTTAGCCCTAAGAAATTCCTAGGACTAACTTTAATTATTGCTATATTTTTAATTTATAGCTTCTACTATGAACTTTAAAAAACATCAAAGAAACTCAATTGATCACTTTCTGGAAGACCTTTTAAGCATCCAAATTTTCTAAGTGAGTCTATTGCAGAATTTCCTATCTTAGCACGCTTTCTCAAATCTTCTACAGAGCTTATAAGGGTTCCTTCTTGCACTACGTTGTATATACCTTCTGCTGCCACATTTCCCATACCAGCAATACTGTTTATAGGTGGTCTCAATCCATCCTCTTCTACTAGGAATTTTGTTGCATGAGACTTATATAAATCAATTGGAAGAAACTTAATGCCTCTTTCATACATTTCAAGCACTAACTCCAAACTTTCATACATATCCTTATCTTTTGGAGGTGCTTGCATTCCCATAGCTTGAATTTCCTTCATCTTCTCTTTAACTCTTTCTTTCCCAAAAATCATTACCTCAGCATCAAAAACCTTTGCTCTTATAGTAAAGTATGCTGCATAATAAGCCTTTGGTATATGAACCTTGAACCAAGCTATTCTAAATGCCATCATTACATAAGCTGCTGCATGGGCCTTAGGGAACATGTATTTTATCTTTTTACAAGAATCTATATACCATTCTGGTACATCATGCTCTCTCATCATTGCTTCATATTCTGGAAACTTAGGTTCTTTTAAAGCTTTTCCTTTACGCACTGTCTCCATTATCTTAAAGGCAGTATTAGGCGGAAGCCCTTTTTTAATTAAATAAACCATGATATCATCTCTCGTACATACAGCATCACTTATACTTGTAATTACTCCATTATCAATTAAGTCCTTAGCATTTCCAAGCCATACATCTGTACCATGAGAAAGTCCTGATATACATAATAAATCTGAAAACTCCCTAGGCTTTGTATCTACAAGCATTCCTCTTACGAACTTAGTACCAAACTCAGGAATTCCAAAAGTCCCAACATCCGAATTTATTTGTTCTGGAGTCACTCCAAGAGCTTCTGTTGAGTAAAATAAAGACATTGTTTCTTTATCATCCATTGGTATTCTATGTGGATTTACTCCTGTTATATCCTGCAGCATTCTTATAACTGTTGGATCATCATGCCCTAGTATATCGAGCTTTAATAAATTTTGGTCAATAGAGTGATAATCAAAGTGTGTTGTAATAATATCTGAATTTGGATCATCAGCTGGATGCTGAACAGGACAAAATTCGAAGATTTCTCTTCCCTTAGGTACAACTATGATTCCCCCTGGATGCTGACCTGTGGTTCTTTTTATTCCTGTACATCCTTTTGAGATTCTATTAATCTCAGCACTATTCACTGTAACATTTTTTTCATCATAATATTTTTTAACATATCCAAAAGCTGTTTTTTCAGCTATAGTACCTATAGTTCCAGCCTTAAAAGTTGTGCCCTTTCCAAATATAACTTCCGTATATCTATGAGCTTTTGCTTGATATTCTCCTGAGAAATTTAAATCTATATCTGGTTCTTTATCTCCATTAAAGCCTAAGAAGGTTTCGAACGGAATATCAATACCATCCTTATCAAGTTTTTCTCCACAAACAGGGCAGTTCTTATCCGGTAAGTCAAAACCATTTTTAACTCCGTAATCTTCAAAATCAGAATATTTACATTTTGGACATCTATAATGAGGTGGAAGGGAATTTACTTCCGTTATACCAGTCATATTCGCCACAAAAGAAGATCCAACAGATCCTCTGGAACCAACTAAGTATCCATCCTCATTTGATTTCCATACCAATTTTTGAGCAATAATATACATTACTGAGAATCCATTTTTTATAATAGATTCTAGTTCTTTATCTAATCTCGCCTGAACTATTTCTGGCAATGGATCTCCATATAATTCATGGGCTTTCCCATAAGCTATATCCTTTATTGTCTGCTCACAACCATCTATATATGGTGTGGCTTTTTCAGGTGATATTGGACTTATCTGCTCACACATATCTGCTATCTTATTAGTATTGGTAACTACTACTTCATACGCCTTATCAGGATCTAAATATGAAAACTCATTAAGCATTTCTTCAGTAGTTCTTAAATATAATGGAGCTTGATTATCCGCATCCTTATACCCCTGTCCTGCTTCTAATATACGTCTATATATCTCATCCTCAGGATCCATAAAGTGAACATCCCCAGTAGCCACAACTGGCTTACCTAACTTATCACCAAGTTTTATAATTTTCTTGTTTATTTCTTTTAGATATTCTTTATCTGGTACCTGGCCATTTCTTATTAAATAATCATTATTTCCTAAAGGCTGGATTTCTAGATAATCATATTCTGCTGCAATAGCTTCTATTTCTTCCTCAGGCTTTCCAAGAAGTATAGCTTGATATAACTCTCCTTCACTGCAGGCACTACCAAGAATCAACCCTTCTGAATACTTTTTAAGCACACTCCTTAATATACGAGGTTTTTTATAAAAATAATCTAAGCTAGAATAAGATACAAGCTTATATAAATTTTTTAATCCCACGTAATTCTTTGCAAATATTATTGTATGATAAGTTTTAACTTTTTTATATTCTACCTTTTTAGATTCCTCATCCGCAGCATATAAATCTATATCATCAACAGTTTGAACTCCTCTTTCTTTTAGCTTTTCAAGCATTACATTAAACACTTGAACAGTGGTGTCAACATCATCTAAAGCTCTATGGGCAACTTCTACCTTAATACCAAGATTTTTTGCTATTCTTCCTAGCTTATAACTCTTATACTCTGGGAAAATATCCTGTGCCAAGGTTAAAGTATCAATGTAAGTAAAGTCAAAATCATAACCTAGCACCTTTGCATTATGCTTTAAAAATCCCACATCAAAAGGTGCATTATGAGCAACTAAAACGCTGCCCTCAATAAACTCCAGCATCTTAGGGAAGACTTTTTCTATAGTCTCTGCATCCTTTACCATATCATCAGTTATGTTGGTAACCTCCACAACTCTTGAAGGAATAGGTTTTTCAGGATTTACAAAGCAGCTAAATTTATCTATTACCTTTCCATCCTGACATTTCATTATTCCTATTTCAGTTATCTTTTCAGTCACTGGTGAGAAACCTGTAGTTTCTAAGTCTAACACACAATAAGTGGTATCAATACCCTGACCTTTAGAAGCTGTTACTGACGGGTTTTTATCTGGTGCAAGATAAGCTTCCACTCCATATAAAACCTTCATATCAGGATTATCTCTTCCTAGCAGCTTATGAGCTTCAGGAAAAGCTTGAACTACACCATGGTCTGTCAGTGCAATAGACTTCATTCCCCAGCTCATTGCCCTTTTAATCAAGTCAGTTGCACTGTTCATAGCATCCATCTGGCTCATTTGAGTATGCATGTGTAACTCTACTCTCTTCACCTCTGCATTATCCTGTCTCTTAGTTCTCCTTATACCATCAGTTTCTACTATGATATTAGCAATCATTTCAACTTCTCCAGAGAACTTGCTATAACTAGCAGTTCCAGCAAGCTTAACCCCTTTGGCCTTTTTAAGTCTTGATGATACCTCTTCATATTCATCAGGTTTTAAGAATGACTTGCAAGTCATGGAACTTGAACCATCATACAAATCAAAAGAAACAAGCATCTTCCCACTTCTTAATTCCTTGACTTCCATATTTGATATTTCACCTTGTATGACTACTCTTCCCTCATCAGGAGTGATATCAGTGATTTTTATTACATTTTCTTTAATCTTAGAACTTCTACCTAATATTAAGAATGGATCTCCTTTTTTTCCACCTGTCTCTTCTTTTGCATCTTCTTTTTTAAGTTCAGCTTCCCTAGGTACGTTAGTATTTTCGTTGCTTACATTCACCTTAACTTGCTTTGAAATCGCAAGCATCTCCTGCTTACGTGCCTCCTCTTGAAGAGCTAAATCTTCACTGGTTACCTTATCAACAAAATTAATATTATATGTTGTTCCATAAAAATTTTTTATTACTTTATTAAGTTGTTTATCATAATCCATAGCTTTTAAAAAGCCTGATACTGCCACTCTAAAATTAAAGTTTATAGTTTTGTTATCCACTACATAATCACTATCATTTATAACTGCTTTTAATGCTGGATGTTTATCTGCTACTGAAAGTACAATCTTTTTTAGTTCTTCTTCTATAGGCTTTTTATCCGTTCCATCAGCATACTTTACAGTAATTTCAGAATCATCTAATGCAAATCTTTGTCTTATAAACCTATTAAGAGCTTCAAATTCTTTTATTTCAATATACTTATCTGAACTTATTTTCATCTCTAGGCGTTTACTTTTTTTCTTTAAGACTACCGATTCAACAATAGCAGTATTTATATTACCATCTGCTTCATAATCACTAAAAATTTCATTTATTCTTTTCATGGCTTCACTTGACCTCTCCTTAAAATTTTTAGCACTTTATTATATTATATAGAACTGCATATTTTTTGTCATGTAGAAAAAATACACATAACAAAATGTGCATTAACTATACAATATTATCTTAATTATTCCCATATATGCACTCTGCAATATCCATTATGGAATCTTTTTTCCCCATTCATTTATAATCCTCAATGCGGGTAATAATTCTTCACAAACTTCTGTTAAAGAATACTCTACATGCGGTGGAATTTTATTATATTCTACTCTTTTTACAAGTCCATGCTCTTCTAATGCTTGCAGTGAGCGGGTTAACATTATGTTAGTGATTCCAGGTATACTTCGTTTAAGTTCATTATATCTAATGGTTTTTGCTATAGATATATGCCATATAATCGGTATTCTCCATTTGCCTCCTATTATTTCTAGTGAATGAAGAACAGGACAAATTTCACAATAAGCTGGTTTTATATCATTTACTTGTTGCTCCACTAAAAACCCTCCAAAAGTAAGGCACAAAAATGTGCGTACTTGATATTATGTTTCTTGCTAAAATATAATAATAACATATCAAATAAAGAGCAAATTGTAAACCAATTAATGATATAGGAGCGTGAAACTTTTGAAAAAATTATTTACTGAATTCAATCTTAAGAATGTATCAATAAAGAACCGTATTTGTGTACCTCCAATGGTTATTGGCTTAACAGATGATGGATATGTAACAGCTGAAAACATAGCTCGTTATAAAGAGTTAGCTAAGGGGGGAGCTGGATTAATAATTCAAGAAGCTACTTGTATTAACATGGATGGGAGATTATCTCCTAAACAACTTGGAATCTGGAATGATGAACAAATCAAAGGACTAAAAAGTATAGTTGATGCTGTTCATGCAGAAGATTGCAAGATATTTATACAAATTCACCATGCAGGGGTAGTTGGAATATCTGAAGCTCCATTATGTCCAAGTGCCTATGAATACACTGGTTATGGAAAAACTGTAGTTGGTCGTGAAATGACTGAAGAAGATATAAAATCTGTACAAAATGACTTTATTCAAGCTGCTAGGAGAGCTTATGAAGCTGGATATGATGGTGCTGAATTACACGGCTGCCACGGATACTTAATAAGCCAATTCTTAAATAAAAATATTAATAAGAGAACAGATGAATATGGCAAGAATCCAGAAAAATTTGTGACAGAAATACTAGATGGAATTAGAAAAGTAACTCCAAAGGAATTTGTTGTTGGAATTCGTTTAGGTGGATTTGAACCTACAATAGAAGCAGGCATCCATCATGCTAAAGTCTTAGAGCAAAGCGGAATAGATTTCTTTGATGTTTCTTATGGATTCTCCATAGAGCAAGAAATGCATGTTAGTGAGGAATATAAATTCTCTAATGCAATTTATGCAGCAGAAAAAATTAAAGAAGTAGTTTCAGTTCCCGTATTCGGAGTTAACGGAATTTACTCTGCAGAAACCGCAGAAGCAGTACTAAATGAAACCAATATAGATATCGTTGATATTGGCAAAGGTTCTCTTATAAACCCTAACTGGGCAAATGATGCTAAGAACGGTAAGGACACAGGTAAGTGCTTTAATTGTGCAAAATGTATGTGGTTTGGTCAATCTCAAGTTTGTGCTGGAAAAGTTATGTTTGAAAAAAATAATAAATAGAACAATAGAAACTGCTCAACGTTAAATGTTAAGCAGTTTCTATTTATGTCTATATTATTTAACTTATCTATCCTAACTTTGAATCTAACGCCTTATTAGGTTCATCTGAAACTACTATTGGACGTAAACTGCAAAATTCACATTCCCTTATCGGCATATCTTTAAGGATAGTTATAACTTCATCAAAATTGTTTACCAAATTCAATTTTTTTTCTGTTAAAAATGTTTCAAGTGAAAGGTTCTCCCACTCAATCCATCTGACATAATTATTTCTCTCATTAACGTACTGTTTATACTGAGAATAACTTTCTACTTTTTTTACCACTTCATCACAAATGAAAAAGTTACAAACATAACTTCTGTATCTTTTAGGTAATGTACAACCTACTCCTTGCTCTACAAATGGGCATGCTCTGAAAAAGATAGTTTTATCTTTAACATCAGTATTATATGCTTGTCCACTGTTAATATAATTCTTGTATCCTACTTCATCAAAATATCCTTTTGCATGAATAAAATAGTTATGAACTTCAACTTTAGGAAGATTCATAATCCTGCTTAATGTTTCTAGCCCATTTTTTTCTTTCGCCATTTTATGAATTTCATACAATGTAAACTTAGGAAAGTACCAACAACATCCTCTGTTTTTAATAGAACATAAACTATTTCCAAAAATGCTGTGACAATTACTGCAAGAACTACAACCATATTGAGGAATGCCCTGATCAATTTTCAAATTAATTTCAATCATTATTAGCCTCCTATTCTAGCCATAAAATACTATTTATACTTATTATAGTAAATATATGGTATTATTCAAGCATAAAAAGTACTTATATTTCATAGAATAGTAGATTAGACTTGAAATTTTCCTGGGAAATTGTATTTTATCTTAATTTAACTTTCTATCTTAACACTTATCTTATAATTTAATTCTTACGCCAAGCACAACATAGACTTTTCTTTGACTATACTACTTTTTCATATAAGATAACTGTTTCTTCAGATCTAGTACCAACTTTTTTATAGCCATATTTCTCATACAAATATTGATTCCTAACACTGTAAAAAGGTGTGCTCAATTCCCACTTTTTCTTTTCAGCATACAATTCTTCCATCATACTTAAGGCTTTAAATCCATATCCAAAGCCTTGATACTCTGGCAATATACAAAAATCTTCAAGCTCAATAGTATCTATGTCAATATCAATAACCCAAAACGTTCCTATAATCACATCTTCAACAAGTAATAGATATACATCATATTCATTTATCAATCTAATATTTTCTGGTATATCTATATACCATTCACTATAAAACCACTTAGGTATTTTATCTACTTTAGGTTTAAAACGCTCCTTCTCATCCCTATAAGATCTTGTTTTAATCTCTGAAATCAATTCCCCCTCATTTACAGTTGCTCTTCTAAATTTCAATTCTTTTTCCATCTGTCATTCCCCTTTCATTTAACATAAAAGGATTATAACAATAAAAATCCATTTATTAAAAAGCTTAAATTAATCATATTTTATGAGCTGATACTTTGCTGCTACATACTTAACCCTCTCCATAACGAATCGTACTTTTTATAGAGTTATATTGCTGACTTGGTGTTTTCAGCATATAATAAAATTATTAATCATAAGAAGAATATTTTGACAAGGGACATATCAAATATAAATTTGCAAATATTATTTTAATTGCTACGGGAGTACTATATGCCAAGGAAAATTAGGAAATTAAATGATAGTGGTATATATCATATTGTCATCCAAGGATACAATAGAACCACAATCTTTAAAGATAAATCAGATAAAGAATTTTTTATTAATATACTCTTCCTTAACGTGTTACAGAATAACATGAAAGTTTTTGCTTATTGTATAATGGATAACCATGCTCATTTACTTATTTGGGATTTCAACAACATTCTTTCTATATTAATGAAAGAAATCACAAAAAAATATGCTTATTATCTAAACAAAAAATATGAAAGAACAGGGAAGGTTTTTCACGATAGATTTCGAAGTGAACCAATTGAAGATACAGCGGATTTACTTTCAATACTAGACTTTATACATAATGATCCTATAAGAACCAATTTAGTAAATCAACCAAGCTATTATAAGTGGAGTAGCTATAATTCTTATTTATGCAATGACAATATTGATAATTGTTTTGTTTCTACAAATGAACTAATAAATAGGGTATCTCTAAACAATTATAATTACAAATATACTTTATGTGTTACAGAAGATACTTGTAATTATAAATTTATGGACTGTACTAATATCAGTTCTAATAAGACAATTCTAAGTGAAAATGAAGCTAAAATATTCATTAAAGAGTTCTTAGAAAATAAGAATGAACCCTTAGAATCAATTAAGACAAACTGGCAATTAAGATATGCTTTAGTACATGAATTAAAAGAAAAATCAAACCTATCTATCAGAACCATAGCAGAGTTATTATCATTAACTAGAGGCATAGTACAAAATATAAAATAATCAGTTCCTAAGCTATCTTAAAATTCATTATTTAAGAAAAAGACTCCTCTTCAATCCTTACAAGCCATTCATTAATTAATGAATTAAATAATTCTTCTTGCTCTATTTGAAGATTATGTCCTGCTCCATCTAGTATAGATAATGTTGCCCTCGGAAAGTTGTCCAATATATCCCACGCATCCTTATAACCAACACAATCATCTTGTTTTCCTAACAATATAAGAGTAGGCTTATTAACTTTTTCATCTAACTTATCCACATAAAATGAGAATCCATAACCATTCTTCATAATGGTTTGTAAAAATTCACTATTTGCTACTTCAACCCCCGCCATTATCTCACTTTGGTACCTTTCATATATTCTTTCACTTTGAGCCACCATACAAGCATTAAAATCCTCTGCTACCTCTGGAGTTAGTTTAGATAGCAACATATCATCCTTTACTAAAACAACATGCTCAGGTAGATTACGTTTCTTATAATCTGGTATTAAAAGTGGGCAAATTAATACAATGCCATCAACCCTATCTTGCATCTTGTAGATTACTCCTCTTGAAACATAACCACCATAAGAATTTCCTACAATTAGAAAATTTTCATTAGGAATAATCTTTTCAATAAAGTCAATTACAATGTCCAGCATAATATCTGAATTAGTAATCCATTCTGCACTTTCTGATTTCCCCATACCTGGTAAGTCAATATATATTCGTTTATAGCCATCTTTAATACTAAAGATCGGCTCCATGCATCCAGCCATTACCCTATTGTCTGCATAATAACCATGTATCATAATAATTGGTTTTCCTTCACCAATTATCTCATAATTTATTGATAAATCTTTCACCTTACATTTCATTGTTGTTCACCTTTTAATAGTACATATTTAGCATCCTCATTGATTGTATGTAAATGTCTTTGCTATATCGTAATTTTAATGTTTGTCTATCAAAAACTAAAGATAAAAAACACTTTTATATAATTCTTTACATAAAAAACTACCACCCATATCGTATAAGTGGTAGCCTTAAATCTATTTATTTCTTACATATACAATTTTCTTTATACTCTCTACAGAAAGATAAAATTCTTCAGCCAAGTCTTTAACCTTATATCCATTCTTATACTTAGTACGTATTTTTTCATTTCTAGCTTGTATGTTCGCTCGACTTCCTGAATGTTCTCCCCATTTTTTTCTTTCTTTCAATTGATATGGAACATATATATATTCACCTTGAATATACTTTTGAATTTCTTTAAGTAGATTATCAGGTAAAATTCTTTCAATTTTTGCACACTTCATAACGCTTAGCTCCTTAAATATATATTACAAATTAAAGAGACAAAGTCTGCATATATGATCTTTACTATTAAAGTTTAGTATATTTGTTCCCGCTGTACAAACTGTATATCATACTTACAGACTTTGTACAAATACATTAAGTTCATTACGTTCTAAAAGTTGTGATCTCATTTTGTAATACTCCTTATAAGTTTTCATTTCATAAATTGTACCAAATATTATATTAATTATCAACTACTTTAACAAACTGGTGAATGGCAAATGCAGCAGTTAAACTTTTATACTTAATAGTTTTTCATTTATACCTATCCATTATATTAATTAATTCTTGTTGCACATAACTCCTTAATTCTGGTGGATTAAGAACTTCTATATAACCAATGATTCCAAGAACATCATTCACTGCAAATTCATATTTAAACATATTTACTGTTACGTCCATATGATTTTCAGCTTCTTCTATTTTGTATACCTCAAAATTCTTCAAAATATCTGTCCTGTGTTTATCTATTCTTATAACAACTGGATACTTCTCACTTTTTGAACATTCACTTATGAATGATTGTTTGCTTTTCTTCCAAAACTCTTTAACAGAAAAATTCACTGGTATAATAAATTTTTCATTTAGACACTGACATTCAGTTATTCTCTCACACTTAAATGTTCTTATATCATTGCCTTTTTCACAGTATGCTATCATGTACCAATTCATTTCATTAACAACAATACCATAGGGGCTAATGTCCCTTTGTGTCATTTCACCTCTATGTTTTTCATAAGTAATTCTAAGCTTTTGTGATTGCCAAACTCCTTGAAGAATCATATCAATATTACACAACTTATGTTCCTCTCCCCACCAAGGAATGTCATCAACATAAAATCTTTTTCTTATTGTGTTTAAATCATTATTTAACTCAGATGATAAGTTTTTTTGAAGCTTTAATAATGCAGTATTTACTTTCATAGCCATATCACTTTGTCTATCTGCTTTTATTCCCATACCATTAAGATATAGATTTATTATATCCTCTCCGTGCAAATTCTTTATTCCAACAGTGTAACCTTCTATGAAGTGTATCCCCCCATTAGGTCCAGTATCTGTAGTTAATGGTATGCCTGCTTCACATAGTTCATCAACATCTCTATAAATTGTTCTAACTGAGGTTTCAAGTTCTTCAGCTAGTTCCTTGGCTTTAACTTTTCCTTTAGATTCAATTAATAACAATATCGAAATCATTCTATGAACTCTCATAAAAAATCTCCTTACATTTTATAAAAGAATTATATATTTATGACAATATGTTGTCAACAATTCACCATTATACTTATATTATTCTTACAAATTGAAAGGAGAGATGTTTATGAAGGTAGGTATTTTAGGAACAGGTTTTGGTTCTTATCATGCTAATATTTATAGCAAAATGTCAAATATTGATTCAATTCAAATTTTCGGAAGGAATGAAGACAAACTAAAAAAAATAGAGCAGGATTTACAAATAAATACTACAAGCAATATAAATGACATAATTACAAGTAAAGATATTGATTTAATAGATGTTTGCCTTCCAAGTCCACTGCACAAACAATATGCCATCGAAGCTATGAAAAATGGAAAAGATGTTTTTTGCGAAACTCCTGTAGCCTTAAGCCTTGAAGATGCAATTGCTATTAAACAGGCAGCAAAGCAATATGATAAAAGAGTCTTTGTGGATATGTTTATAAAATTTGAAGAGCCCTATGACTATATTCACAAAGTTATTGAAGAAAATACTCTTGGAAAATTAAAAGCTTTGCATATTAGAAGGAAAACTCCTCATTTATGGGGTGACTTAGGGTTAAGTCAAATTACTACTAATCTTATGATTCATGAATTTGACTTTATCACATGGTTATTAGGCAATCCAAATAAAATTACAGCATCAGGGGTAGAAAGTAAAGAAGGTGAAGCTCATGTTAGCACTCTTTTAAATTACGATGATGTAGTTGTCGAAGTTCAATCATCATCTATGATGCCTAACTACCATCCTTTCTCTGTTGCATATGAAGCTATGTTTGAGAATGGGACTATTGAGTTTATAGAAAATGGATATGCTGATAGAGAAGAAAAGTCGCTAAAATTATTCACTAACAGTGGTGAGGAAACATTAGAATTAGTCAACAGCAATTGCTACGAACAATCTATTAAACATGTAGTGGACTGCTGCGAAAAAAATACTCCTACAAGATTAAGCATTGACGATGCCATTGCATCTTTAAAAATGGCTCTAGAAATTAAAGATCTACTTCTAAAGCAGTAAAATAGATATTATTTTAAAATAAGGAACTTAATTCTGATTATATTAATACTTTAATTTTTAAAACTCCCTATCTATTTCACTCTAATTTATTTTATGATAACAACCTATTGTATTTTATGAGTATTGTATATGATATAATATTAATAAAATACAGGAGGTGTTTTTTTTATGAATAGCAATAGTATATTCAGCTTTACATCAGATTGCTCTTTGCAAAGACTACACAAAGTCAGCTATGCTTTGTTTAGAGCCTAAGATGGTAGATTAGCTGAAACGCGTACATGTTTTAGGTTCTGTAACACATAGCTTTTTTGTATTCTTTGCTTTAATACTATGTTAAGAGTAAAGGAGTAAGGAAATGAAATATGCAAAAGCACAAGATGTGTTGCCAGAAGATATCGTTAAGATAATACAACAATATGTAGATGGAAAATATCTTTATGTCCCTAGGAAGGATGATACTCATGTAGCCTGGGGTGAAAAGAGTGGTATAAGAAATAGTCTTAAGGTAAGAAATAATGAGATTTATCAAAAATACATCAGTGGATCTACTATTGATGAACTTACTCACGAGTATTACCTCTCAGAAAAAAGCATTAGAAGAATCATAACACAAGAAAGACTTCTAGGCTCATAATCATTACAGAACTATTTATTGGATTGAATGCTTATTTTAAACCATGCTATTATTTCATAGTAGTAACCATTTCTAATTTAAAGTAAGATTCAAAATGAAATTATGATAAATATAATATATTTAAATTGAGATGATTATTGTTACATTAAATTAAAGTAATAATGGTCATCTTTTGTATTATTCATATATTTAAAATAGAACTGAGATTAATAAAGTGAATTTATATTAATAGTAAAAATGATATGAGAAAAGGAGTATAACTTTCATGGAAGCTTTTATAAAACAGCATGAATATAATTATATAAAAAAATGCCTAAATGATTTAAACAATACTTTTAAAGGGTGTGTGGATACTGATATTATTGAGGCCAACAAGGCATATATACAAGAAAAAATGTGGGCTACTTTTTCAAACTTATCTGAAGAAGAAAGCACTCTACTTGATATTAATGAAATAGATAACTCGGCTCGCATTGATAAATACTTAGCAGAATTAAAGCAATATGTATACGGAATGCCAAAAATTACGAATGCTCAAATTAGTAGATTATTTAAAAAAGAAAAGAAATTGAAACTACCTGCTGCAGATGCGCAAGAAGCAAACAACGTATATCTAGGATGGGTTGATGAATCTATAAACAAATTATTTGTAGCCTATAGCATGGATGATAAACTTATAGGAATGGCATGTAGAATTCGAAATTATGGTACAAATAACACTCATATTTGTGCTCTTTGCAAGCATATCGGAAAAGAAGATGAGGTTGCCTTTGTGTCCCCTGTCTGTAAGACATCTAATATGGGTGAAGGTGCATACAAATCACTAGGTTTTGATATCTGCTTAGATAGTAAGAAGTGTAATGAAAGAATGGTATCTGTAGAAAAACTCGAGGATATTCTAAAGAATGTTAACAATATAAAATAGTTACTACATTGAATTAAGCTAACTTAATGAAAAAAGTCACCTAGAACTCAGTAAATCTCTAGGTGACTTTTTTCTTACATGTTTCTATTTATTTCTTAGCAACAATTACAGCATATTCAACTTTAGTGTCTTGCACTGGGAATCCATCAATACCAGCCCCTTCTATTATCTCCCCTACAGGAGTTGGCTTTATGTCAGCCATAAAACAATTCTCAACTAAAACTTTAAAACTTGCTCCTTCAAAAACTTCAGTTGCATTTCTCTTTGTTGCATATGCAGTAGAAGCATATTTTTCGAAAAGCTCCATATGTGTCTTATCATTTTCATCTATAAACTGCATGACTGACATAAAGATGCCACCATTTATTCTATACATTTCTTTTATAACTTCTCCTGGATTCTCTATATTTTGAATTCCCATATTGCTTGTCATTACCTCAATAGAATTATCCTTAAACGGTGTCCTTCTTGCATCAAAAGCAATAAGACTTACTCTATCATATACTCCTTTAAACTTAAAGTATTCCTTGTCTCTCTTAAGGATAGTAGTACTAAAATCTGTAGCTATAACATAATTATTTGTAGCTTTTAGTATCTTTTCTACTAGATAACCTTTACCACTTGCTATATCTACTACTGTTTTATCAGTTTCATTAACATTTTTAATTACATATTCTTGTTGGCTTTCCCATCCATTAATATAATCCTGTGTATAAACTTTATTAAAGGCCTTATCAAACATGGTTGTACTTAAATCATAATTACCCTTCATTTCATAATAAGATGCCTTGAACCAATAATCAGCCCCATTAAGTTTGTCCTCTGGCATGTTAAAAAGTTTTTCATAAATATTAGGATTCTCTTTAAAAAGTTTTTCTAGTCCACTTTCTCCTGTTTCCCAAAGATCATTTCTTGATAAATCAGAGGTTAAAAATACTGCTATTTCATCTCTAACTTCATATTTACTTTCACATTCTGTACAAACTATGCTAGCATTAACTATTCTCTCCTCTGTTTCTTCTTGAATCTTCCACTCTAAATTACCATGACATTTAGGACATATAAGCTTGTCAATATAATGTTTATGCATAAATCATTCCCCCTATAATAGCATATTACTTAAATTATACCTCCCAAATAATATTTTTCCAATTAATCCACGATATATATTTTTCAAATCTTTTAATTGACTTATGAAAGGATTCTTAGAAAAATCAAAGGATTGGCTTTAAAACAAGCCAATCCTTTGATTTAAGTTTTACATTTTAGTAATAAGCAAGTTATCTACTAAAATATAAAACCTTATTTAAATTTATGTTATTTTAAGTCCTTCCCAGTAAATGCTAAAGGAAGAAGTTCTCCTAATGTTCGTTCCATATATTCTTCTGTACTTTTTGCAATTATTACATTAAAAGTTTCTAAATCACAAAATTCAGCCATAACCTGTCTGCATACTGCACAAGGTGCACAAAAATCACCTTCACCTGCTTTGACTCCTTCTTTGTTTCCTACTATGGCTATAGCAGTAAATTCTTTCTGACCTTCAGAAATTGCTTTAAAGAAAGCTGTTCTTTCTGCACAATTTGTTGGTGTAAATGCTGCATTTTCTATATTGCAACCTTGATATATTGTACCATCTGCACAAAGTAAAGCTGCACCTACATTGAAATTAGAGTATGGAGTATAACAAAACTTTTGAGCTTCAAATGCCTTTTCTATTAACACTTTTGCATCTATCATAGTTTATCGCCAAACCTTTCTTAAAAATTCCAATACACAACTAATATGTTATGGAAACGTATTATAACATTTTTATATAAGTATGTAAAGTTAAATAAAACCAAGATATATGACAGTAACACTTCTTATAATTTCTTATATACTATAATGGATTAATATTATAAGAATAGCAATTTAAAGGAAGTCTATTATATGAATAATAACCAGTGCTCTTTTTGTCCTTACTATATGAATCACACTTCTTATGCCTCATTAAATACAAATTTAAGAAGTACAACGCAAAAATTTGCTTCTTTTAGTGGTATAGTTGAAAGAATTGAGGACTTTTACCCTGGTCAATATGACAAAAATGCCGGTTGCTATAAATTAATGTCACTGGAAAGCATTGATGGAGGGCCTATAAATTTCGTGATATCTCCAGAAACTTACTTTGTAAATCATGAATTAATTGAAATAGGAGACAGTGTAACTGGCTTTTTCAATTCAAATGCCCCTACCATTCTAATTTATCCACCACAATATAATGCAATTGTTATGGCAAAACAGGTTGAACATGAAAATGTTACTGTGGACTACTTTAACGATGAACTTATAAGTAGTAATGGAAACTTAAAGTTAAATCTCACTAAATCCACTCCTGTATTATTGGCAAACGATCAGCTTTTTAACATGTATCCTAGCAATAGAAATCTAATTGTTGTCTATGGCCCTACAACTAAGAGTATTCCGGCTCAAACTAACCCATACAAAATTATAGTACTTTGCTAAATAAATATATTAATATACCTAATCCCATATAACATACCTCTCATATTAAAAAGGGACTATCTTTAATAAATTTTATAAAGATAGTCCTCACTTTTTTTATTGAATCAATTGTATATTCATAAATAATTGGTCAACTTCTACTTTTCTAAATACTCTTTTTCAAATTTCTCTAAATCCTTATAGTATTTTATCTTACATCCAGCTTTATCATAGTTCTTCTTATACTCTTCCATAGCATTATCAAAGGCTTTGGCTGACAAAATTAAATTATCTGATGTTATATCTTTCATCAGATCTATTATGGATATATTATATTCATCATACTTCTCGTTGTAGAATCCTTGACAACCAGCAGCTGTCATTAATGATAAATAGCTATCATCTCTATCTGCAGCATGATACATTTTATTCTTCCAATTAGAATGGATTTCTTCATATGAGCCCTTAATATTGTCGTCTGAAACTTCCTTTTTTGAAACTACTCTCTCCTTCATTAACTTTGCAAAATCTTTTACTACCCTCATTAATCGTGTTGCTGCTTCCTTGATTTCTTTAACCGTATTTGCTTTTATTAAATTCCAATATAACTCCTCAAATCCTATTGGAAGATATTCCATTACACGAATTTCTTCTGGAATTCTCTTAATTCCTCTTTTCACATATGATTTATTATACATATAAATTGCGAACTCAACGTATTGAATTATTTTTGCTGCTGCATATCTACATTCTCCATAAATATTGCTCAACATAATATTAGCGTATTCTATACTTGCTTCATTTACAAATTTTTCAGCCTTATCATTATCTTCCATTGAATATACTTGGTTTAATTTATTTATAACCTTTGATCTTAATTCCATATATTTTTGCAAGTACTTGTTCTCGCTACAATAAACAATATCTAATTCAAGCAACTTTGTTACAAACGGGTTATTGTATTCTGACATTTCTTCTAACCTACTCCAAGGAGTGCAGTATATATCAAAGCCAACATCCTCTAAAATAAAGCATGATGCTATTTTCCAAGCACTATCATCATTAATAACAATGCATAAATCTAAATCTGATTTTTCATATATATCACCTGAATAAAATGAGCCTGCAACCCCTATTAAAGCAATAGCTCCTGGACAGACACTTTCTGATTTCTTAATTACAGCATTAATTATTCTGCTATTTCTTTCTTCTAACTTCCTTTTTACATCCACTTCCATAGCTTATCCCCCTAATCAATTTACCAATATGTTATAATTTCATTTTAATACTTCCATATTTATTGAAAAAGGTAATAATTACTTCTGTTTTGTTTTTTACACAAAAATTGCTGAAATTATAGAAGAGGATATATGATAACTGTATGACACATATTATTTGTATATATTAATAATTTCTTCTGCCTTCATCCTGACTTCTTCTATTAGTTCTTCTGGCTCTATTATTTTGATGTTATTACCGTATGTAAAAATTAACCCCTTCCAGCCAATTTCATTATTTGGTACATGAAATTCTATCATAAGATCTCCATCTCCCTTTGCTGTTATAGTGGCATTAGGGAAATACTCCTCAATTGAAATTCGTAGCTCTTCCTTACACAGTAACTTTACATCTATATATTTTCTACTATCTTGCTGTTCCTGCTTAGCTAGTAAATCATCAAAGCTTTCATGCTTCATTGAAAAAGGTTTATTTAGTTTTTTCAAATCTCTCATTCGTAAAACTTTGAACAGCCTATAATCCTTCTTATCACAGCAATATCCAAGTAAATACCAAGCATACCACTTATATACTACCCCAATTGGTTCTAGTTCCCGCAATGTTTTGGTACCATAGGAATTTGTATATTCAAATTCTATAACATTCTCCTTATCAATGGCATCCTCAATTACCTTTAAATACTCATCTATGTTATTGCCTTCACGTGAAGCACTAAAATCAAGCCTAACTTTACCTTTAACAGACTGTTCTTCTTTAGAAACATTCAGTAACTTCTCCAAAGTAGCTTCAATTTTTCTATTGTTATACGCAGAATTCATTCCAGTTAGTGCAGTAATAATGAATTGATAATCTTCTACACTAGCTATCTGCTTATCAAGCTTAAAGCTATCTATAATACCATAGCCTCCATTTGTCCCCTGTATAGATATAATGGGTATTCCAGCTAAGTTTAGTGTTTCAATATCTCGCTGTATTGTTCGGGTTGAAACTTCAAACTTTTCTGCTAATGTATTGGTATTTACAAGCTCACGGTTTAGCAGGTATACAACTATTCCAAGTAATCGCTCTATTTTCATTATCTTTATTACCTCAATATTAAAATCTATATTATTAATTATAAATAAATAATAAAAAATAGTAACCTCTACTTTAACGTGAGGTTACTACTTATACAACTTCTTAATACTATTTTAATTCTAGTTAAATCTTAGCAGATACTATTTTAGTAATATATCCACTATAAACTTTAATGCCATCAACAATTTTGTATAATCTCACCTTATAATAATAAGTTTTACCACTAGTAAGTGCTATATTAGCAGAATTATTTTTACTAATACTACTAATATTCATAGGTTAGTTATTAATAAAATATCAAAAAAATAGTATCTCAGATATTAACCACTATAATTTTCTTGCTTTGATTACAAATGTTACAGGAAGCATTTTGGCTTTTTTAGCAAAGTCGCTATCCTTATATAATTGAATAATATCATCATCAGATTCTTCAATCATTTCATCAATGATAAATCCTGCTTTTGTTAATGCATTAATATAAGTTGATAATTTACGATCAGATAAAGATATTGCCCCACCTTCAAGAGGTACAGAATACCAAGATTCATCAAAATAACTTTTTTTAAAAGAAAGCAAATCATTTTCTATGGCAACGCATTTATGTATTGGGTGAGACCAACTGAAAATAAATACACCATGTTTTTTTAGATAAGAAGCAATCCTGCTAAAAGTACCTTCAAGATCAGTAGTCCAACCTACACCATAAACAGAATAAACATAATCAAAATAATCTACAGGTATTCCACAATCCTCTTCCATTGGTGCGCAAATCAATTTTGCAGAAAAACCATGCAATAATAAATACTCCCTAGATTTTTCTATTTGCTTTTCAGAAATATCTATCCCCCATAATTCAGAAGCCTTGCGGTCTGCATGATATTTTAGAGAATGCCCGGTTCCGCAACATATTTCCAACAACTTTTTCCCCGATACATCACCAAAAAGATGACATTTTTCCTCTGAAACAAATGCTCCATAGTTAGGAAGTGCCGTTGTACCTATAACCTCATTTCCTTTAGTGTCCCAAAAAGAACTGTTAGTTTCATGAATTTTGTCCTTGTTCATATCAACTGAAATAGCATAACCAACTTCACCAGCACCTATAATGTTAGTTCTGTGATTAGGATTCTTTTTCATACCGCTTCCCTCCATCAATATAAGTTTAAAGGTCAGGCGTGGAAATGTTTTTACAGCGCTCCCCTTGTCTCGAGCCAAAGATGGCGCTATTCCATGAAATCGACTGAATGCTCTTGAAAAAGCTGCTTGAGATTCATATCCATAGCGTATAGCAACATCAATTATTTTTTCGCCCTTTTTAATATCTATTGCAGCCATAGCTAATCTCCTACAGCGAACATATTCAGATAATGGAATTTGAGCTAAGAAAGAAAAAATTCTGCGAAATTCCCACTCTGAACAGTTCATGATCTTTGCTGCTACATAATAATCAATATCACAAGATAAATTATTTTCAATATAATCAAGTGCTTGATTCATGCTCTTCTGCCAATCCATAACCTCGCCTCCTCTTTACAAATATATCAAGAATTCAGGGAACAATCATTGCATTGGGTGTATTTTGATGCAATGAAAATTAAATAACTAATCTGTAGTATCCATTATATTATTTATTTGAAATTACTATTTATCTAACAATTTAAAGTTATTTTCCTATTTTATTGTATCATGTTTTGTAAATTTATCATTACTTATGGTACAAAAACAGCCTTAGGCATGTTATATGAATGCATAAGGCTATAACCCTAATTTATTTATAGTACAGTTCTGCATAACAATTATAACGTAGACTTTATTACCTAGACTCCAAAATAACCAGTCAATGTTCCATACTGCAAAATATACCCTTCCATTTTCCTCTGTAACACCGCTTTGCCCCAATTTTCATTCAGGTCCAAAGCAATGTCTAAAACATATACTTTAAATATATATTTGTGTGTACCAGATGGAGGTTTGGGGCCTCTATAGTAATGTTTGCTACCATACTCACTCTTACCTTGAACTGCCTCTCCTAAAGATCTTACAACTTTTTCTTTGGATATACCTTCTGGAATATCACTAAAGCTAGCTGGTATATTCCAAATTACCCAATGGTTGTAAGTACCTAATGGATGGTCTAAATCATCCATAATGATAGCAATTGTTTTTGCCTTTTTATCAATTTGTTCAAGTTTAATAGGTGGAGACACGTCATCCCCCATACCAGTATATTTCTTTGGAATCCTACCTCCATCTTCAAAAGCTCTACTAGTTACATTCAGATTTACCTCAGGTTTAACATAATCACAAGTATTCATTCGCTTATAAAAAACAAAAGCAATTATTAGTACTACTAAAGCACAAAACCCTTTAATAAATAATCTCATCATCTCATAACCACCATTAAATTAATCCTCTCTCATGAAGACTACTATAGGATGCACGTTCTTTTCCTTCTTTATTTTCTAAAATAAACTTTTTGAAAATAGGTTTTAAATATATTGCAGTCACCAATCTCATAATTACATTTTGGAAAGGATATCTATTATTATATTTTATATCTTGTGTAACTTTTCTTCCAAGTTTATTGGCTTTATTTAAAGCATCAGTGTTTTCACAAATCTTCTTCTCAACGCCGTTAATCATAGTATGAACACCTAAAGTTCCAGAAATATAACTTCTTTTAAATATCCCAAATTTGAATACGCCAGTAAGTTTCTTTGCTACTTTTCTTGCTCCATTTTTATTGTAAGATGTAGATATTCCAACAACATACTTTCCTCCAAGTAAAGAACTATATAAGGTGTAAGTCCCCAAACGTTCAAAAAAACATTTCATTTGTGCATTATATTCTAAAGCATAAGTTGGAGACCCCAATATAATTCCATCTGCTTCATAAATAAGTTTTCTAATTTCTTCAAAACCATCAGAAATAGGACATTTTCCTTTTGCATTACACATTAAACATCCTTTGCAAAATTCAAGATTGTAATTTGCAAGAAATATTTCTGTTACAGATGCCCCTTCCTTCTTAGCACCATTAAGCGCTTCTCTAACTAGTGAGGCAGTATTGCCATTAAAATTTGGACTACTTATAACTGCAACAATTTTGATATCTTTTTTCATACTTTCCACATCTCCCATTAATATTTCAATTCCTTTACAGATTATAGATAATATAATATACTTTGAATATACAAGCCGTAATTTAAAGTTACATTATGTAACCTTACTATACAGCTTGTATATCTCGTTTGTCAATAGGAGGGAAAAAATTTATGTGTACAATTTCTAGAAAAGAAAAAGAAAAACTTGCAAGAGAAAAAGATATTATAAATGCTGCAGAAAAAGTCTTTACTGTAATGGGCTATAATGAAGCTTCAATGGAAGCAATCGCTAAGGAGGCTCAATTTACTAGAAAGACTATATATCAATATTTTACTGATAAAGAAGATTTATTGTTCACCGTTATAATTAGAGGATTTCAAAGACTTTTATATACCCTTAAGAATGGGGTTTTAAACGGAAATAATGGATACGAAAAGCTTAAACTTTTAACAAATGCTTATTTTCAATTTTATAAAGAATCTCCTAATACATTAAATTTAATGAATTATATTGGATATATTAAGCCTACAACAGAGAATTCAACTAAACGCATTGAATTTAATAAAGTTAGTGGGGAGTTGGCTCAAGAAATTGCAAAAGTAATTGATGAAGGAAAGGCTGACGGAAGTATACGAACAGATTTTGACACAATGAAGTTAACCTTTTCTGCAGAATTTATGATAACAGGATTCTTTCATATGTTTTCTATATCAGGTAAAACATTCACAGATCATTTTTCACTTAAAGAGGATGAGTTTATAAACTTCAGTATGAATTTATTGTGTGAAATACTTCATGAAAAAAAATAGTATTTGTAATTTATAATACCCCCACTATTCACAGTGGGGTGTTACTTGTCTTTACTGTTTTCTATTTAACCTTTAATATATTTCCTTGGATTTGTACCAATAATAATTACACTACCTTCAGGTTTTAAATTTGTGTTTTCTGTAGGATTTACATTATTAATTAAGTTATTTCCGATAGCATATAAATCATGTGCTACTTTTTTTAAATCTACAATAATAGTTCCAGACATAAGTCCTTTATTAATTAAATTTATGGCTTCATAAGTTCCGCTAAGTCCAAAAACAGGTATATATTTTGATTTATCTCCTGTGTTATATCCATATTTCTGAAGCGCTTTGACAGCCCCTGCTGCCAGATCATCATCATTAGCAATTATTGCCTCCATTTTGTCTCCATATGTTAGAAATATGTTTTCAATATAACTTTTAGCTAATTCTTCAGTCCAATCTGTAGTAAATGATTGAAGTAATTCTATTTTTATACCCGAACTATTAAGTGTTGAAGTAACCCCTTGAGTTCTTTTATCTGCTATTACATCCTCCTTAGGTCCTCTCACAAGGATATATTGTAAAATATTATCACCATTTTTGTCTATAATACTTTTATTGTTCCAAAAATCTCTAACAATTTCACCTTGCATCTCACCTGTTTTATCAGAAGCAGGTATTGCAAAAGCAACTCTGTCATAATCTTTTAATACTTTTTTCACCACATCTGGAGGTATGTTAAACATTACCAAAGCAGTATTGTAAGGTTTAACTCTTTCAATAAAACCCCTCACAGCATTTTCTTTTGTGTCTACTGGCATGGCTATAATCAAATCTATCTTATTTTTAAGCATAGAGTCTAACATTGCATCTTGTACACTCACATTATTTTGAGGATTAAAGATAGAAATTTTAACTGAATATTCATTTTGAAGATTCTCAAACTCTTTTTTAAGTTGCGCTGCAATAGAATTATCTAAACTAAATAATATTATTCCAACGTTAATTGGGTTTGTGCTAATGGGACTTGAAAATGTCTGTATTTCGGTAGTAATTATTAATACAAAGGTTATTAACATAACTAAAATTGACTTAATTGTTTGCCTTAATACTTTCATTTTTATTTGCCCCCTCACTTTAAATGATACAAATCAGTATTAGGTTGCGGATAAATGTATAAATTATTCTCTTAGGCCTACACTTTATTTGCATGCATTTTTTCTTGATGGTTGAATAAGATATCCCTGTCCTTCAACCTCTGATAATTTTTCAAACAAAGCATCTATTCCATTTTCTAACTTATAGTCCATCTCTTCTTTATATAGCGGAATTACACAATATATATTTATTGTATTTCCATCCTTTGTCTTAACCTTCCTGATATCCTCTCTTAACACCGATAAAATAGCTCCATTGAGTTCAGTGCTATACGCATAAGAATCATATTCATTAGTATTAGGTATTGTATGTCCATATCCAAGCCAAGTATTATATTGGTGAGGGAATCTAGCCAATTGCTTCAAAAGCTTAATTGGCCAGTAATATTTTTCATCCTTAAATTCTTCACTACTCGTTGGCCAATTTTCTGGAAGAAAAAGCATAAGCTCTGCTCTCCTTAAATGTCCCCACTCCTTTTCAAGTTCCTCTGGCAAAGTCATTTGCAAATCACTCATACCTGTAGTATATACCACCCAGAAAGGCGCTTCCTCAGTCGGTGCCATAAAGTGAACATCAATATGTATAATATCTGAAATCATTTCATGGAATACTGTTGTTTGTCTTCCCGGATAGACTTTGGCAAAATGATCTGAAACTTCCTCTATATATAACATCTCTACAATCCCTTCAAATTTTTGATTTTGAACATTTTCATATGTATATATATTGGTTCCATCCTTGACTTCTTTATTTTTTTTGCCACCAAATATTTTTTTAAACATTTCTATCTCTCCTTTTCATGTTCTTACATCTATCAGTAAAAGTCTTGTCCATCAACTGTTTATATTCTTTCATATCATTATTATATAAATTGCATCTTATTAAACTTCATAATATGCTGATTTTCTGCATCTTCCATCTACTTACAGTCTACTCCATTACTTTTTGCAACTCATGAAATGTTGAATCATATTTTTGATTATCCCTGTTACTGAGACTTTTAGTCTATACTGAGAATAAATATAAGCTTACACCATTAGATGTAAGCTTACTCACGTACTATATTAACTTATAACTGAGAAAAGTTACAACGTCAAATAATAATATTGGGTATTATGTTTATTTTCTTCACTTTAAGATCGCATTAACATAATAAAATTTTTCCCTTCGATGGTTGTCCGGGTTGAAGTCACTGTAGAAATACTCTGTATGTTTTATGAGTTCTATCTTAAAATTTGCTAAAAGTTCTTTGATATCATTTAAGTCGGCGTAGAAATGGGGTATACCTTTTTCAAGTTCATCTCGGCTTATAAGAGTATTTTTATCAAATTTATTAGATCTATTCTCAATAAATTCTGTACTTTCTTTTGAACAGAATGACAAATATACCTCACCATTTGGTTTAAGCACCCTTTCAATTTCTGCAATTGTTTTTTTCATGCCAATTGAATCGGTATGAGAAATAACATGGTAAGCAAAGATACAGTCAAACGATTGATTTGGGTAATGGAGAGATCGCATATCACCAATCTCTGCATTTATAAGCACATTTTCTTTTGCAGCCCATGTTTTTAAGTATTGAACAGCATAATCCGAAATATCCGTTGCGGTTACGTTAAACCCTTGTTTTGAAAAATAAATGGCATGTTGACCAAGCCCTGTTCCTAAATCTAAAAGATCAACATAACCTGATTTCCTCCATTTATTTGCTAAGTAAATGCAATTATCTACAGGTTTAAGATTTGCCGATGGGGCAGTAGCCCAATTAAATCCTTTAAGGTTGATAATTTGTTCACTCTTGTTATCTGTTTTATAATCCATTTCAATATCTCCTTTTACTGTAAGTAGAAAAGTGATACGTGGAAATAGATTAAGTGGAGCACCTTTCTTACGTGCTGCTGATGGTGATATCCCGTGAATCTCTTTGAAAGCGCGCGTAAATGACTCTGGAGATTCATAACCATATTTCAAGGCTACATCAATGACCTTTATAGAATTTGTTTGTAATTCAATAGCAGCCAATGTCATACGTCTTCTACGAATATATTCATATATTGATATATTCATTAATATAGAAAATGTACGCTGAAAACTAACTGTAGATTGACACATTATATTAGCAACTTTATCTAAATCAATGATGCTATCTAAGTGTTCTTCAATATAGTCAAATGCTTCGTTAATTCGTTCATACCAGTTCAAACGTATCCCTCCTCTCTAAAAAGAGTATAGTAGATGTATAAATAAATTACCTTGCACGTTTGGTTTCACTTATGCAAGGTTATTGTATAATATATAAATAATTGACAGTTTCCTTTAGTTTTAAGATATAATACGATATATAATCCTATGACCTGCCTTAAATCTAGTGATACCAACGGTTTAAATAGAAAAGGTCTACTATATGATTATGCTTATTTTCAAACTTTCTGGCTGCATAATCCAAGACACTGAGGTAAAGCAGCCCATGGATTCTTATGCCAATCGAAGTTATCATGATTAATATCTGCTTCTTCAAATAAGTAGCTACAGTCTGGAATATCTTCAATAACACTATGAAATTCTTCCATTCTATCAATAGTAAAGCCTGATTTAATCAAAGAATTCACATAATCTTGTATTCGCCAATCAAAAGTTGGAACTTCTCCGAATGGCCCCAGGTCTTCATAACGTTTAATAACCTCAAAAATTCCCTTATAAACTTTTCTATCAAAAGGTCGAACAAAGGGATGTGTATCAAAAAGTATGTATTTACCTCCCCTTTTTAATATACGATAAATATTGCTATACATTGCATTCAAATCATTAATCCAAACATGAACACCATTAGAAGTATAAACCAAATCATACGTATTATCTGAGAGTTCATTCAGTTTCATACTGTCACAGACATGATACTTTATGTTTAAATTCTTTTGTTCTGCAACTTTTCGTGCATTTTCAATTTGCTTGTATGAAATATCTGTAGCTGTCACGTTTGCTCCCAAGGCACAAAAACCAAACACTGCGGTGTTGTCACCACATGATGGAACGCAAACATTCTTTCCCTTTAAGTCAGGATAATATTCTTTTATCATTTCTGCCATGGCATGGGGAAAACCCTTATAGGGGTCTTTCTCAAGAGCCAAAAAAAGTTCATCAAATTTGGTTTTGCTGAAGTACTCATCAGAACAATTATTCCAATCATCAATTATCTTATCTTGTTTGAACATAACTTTACCTCCGAAAATATAAATAATTTTAAGCTCACATTTTTCAAAAACTGTACATGCTCATATTTTAAATTATATTTTTTTATAGCGAAAGGTAACAAATCTCTATAGTCATTTTATGCACAAAACCTCTGCAAGTTTTAACACACAGAGGTTTCATATTTTAATACTACTTTAAGTACACGATTTTTTTAATTGTATCATAAGATAGATTGTATTTTATCATAAGCTCCTCAATACTTCTACCATTTTCTTTTTCTAATTTAATCTGTTTGTTTCTAGTTATAATTTCTTGTCTTGTACTAGTTCTGCTTCCCCAAGAATTCTTTTTACCCTCTGGTTGCGGGATATATAATATTTCTCCAGCTATATATTTCTGAATTTCACTAAGTAAGTCAAAAGGTAATACCTCTGTGGCATTTATATACTTCATTCTAATTTGCTCCTTTACTTCGTAAATGGTCAAGTAAAAGATGCAAAATCAGCCTTATTAACATTTCAAAATTAGAATGAAAAAGGCGATTAAAAGATTCTCTATGCAGTTATCGCCATTGTCTATAAGACTGATTCTGCATAGAGCTTCTTCCCTGAATCTGCACTACCACAGAAAAAACCTAGATTCAAACGAATCGTCTTCATTTTTTCACCCCCCAATATTAATTACACGATACATATTATTATACGTATATTTTGAAAATCAAGTGTCTAAATTTCATAAAACATTGTGTAATATGTACAATTATAGCATATAAATCCATGAGTACTAATTAAAATTTATTATTTTAAGCCAATTACATACATATAGTAAAAACCATAAAAGAAGGAGACCCACATCATCTTAGGATTATCCTTCTTTTTTAGTTTATCTAATTTAAATAATTCTGTTCATTCATTATTAATCTCCATCCTAAAAGTGCCACCGATTTCCCTTCATATCAACATGATTTGCATCTTTAAAGGATACACCTTCTTCTAATAGCAGAAATCGTTGTTCTTGTCACCACGGTACCAACCTTCCAGCATGATTTACCACACGATGACATGGATATCGCCCATAAAATTCTGCTTGACTAAGAACCTTCCCAACAAGTCGTGCATTTTTGTCTCTGGCAATAAGGCTGGGAATTTCTCCACAATTACACTCAATCTTATCCATATATTCAAGGATAATTGTCACTTGTCATGAGTCTAGCATCATTTTACATTATTATAAATAAACTCACCTACTATTAATTTATAGCCTTTACAGGACGCGCTTCAATATACCCTCTGTATCCCATTGGTGCAAGTTGAAATCTTGGTGCAGCTTCTGGTGCCCATTGATATCCATAAACAGAAGGAGTAAATCTTTCTATGTGATTCCAAACTTCCCCGATTGCATCCATAAAATCTTCATCGTTATAAGGTTCACCTTGAAAAACCATTAATTTACAAGGTGGCAATTGAATAAGTTCATACCCATCAGGTATATTATTGGCGTAGTCTGTTGGAACTTCTACCCCTTGCACATATTGTGATGTTCCTTCTTTTATAAGATGTTTTGGAAGCCACATTCCAATAGGCTCATACATTGCTTCTTTTACACTTACAAGTACTGACCATACATCACCTACCTCCTCACAGTATGCAAAATATTCTGTTGCCTCTTTCCCACGTTTTAACAAAACTTTTCGTGCAGGACGTTCAACTACCTGAACAAATACTGATTTGGTATTATTTTTTTCACTCATCATTTTTTCTCCTTTATGAAATTCTCGGTAGGTATCGAAAACTTTCTCAGGCATAAACAATTTTATTGGCGGTGTATATTTACTATATCTACTTGGTGACAGCCCAAATTGCTTTGAAAAAGCTCTTGTAAATCCTTCATGAGAATCAAACATAAAATCCATTGCTACATCTATTATCTTTTCATTACTATCTCGCAATACTAATGCGGCTTTAGTAAGTCTTAACGTACGAATATACTCAAACGGTGCTTTCCCAGTAACTTCTTTAAATAATCTTGCTGCATGCCATGGAGAATATCCTGCTGCAACAGCTAGTTCTTTTAGTGTAATTTTTCTTAAGATGTTATCATCAATATATTCTTGCATTTGTTGTACCGCCATAATAGCTTCAGCCTCATCCATTTTCTCACCTCCTAATATAAGAATTATATTTCATAAAGATTTTTATTTCTTGACTTGTATTGCTAGAAAATAGAATTAATAGACCATTTTTAGCAATTCTTCACTAAGCGGATCTTAACTTGCTGATGAGCTTAATTGATGCCAACCATTTCGTTCCTATTTGTCCAGACTCTCAATTTATAGCTGAGATTTGTGTTTATTCTACTTTGGCAAGATACCACATCAAATCTATATGTGTATTTTCTTAAAATTTGTTCCTAATTCTATTATACTATATCTTTCAGATATGCCATTACTTATGACACGATATTTTTACTTATTAAAATAGCCTTAGGCAATTTATATCAATGCCTAAGGCTATAAACCTCATTTATTTATGGTAGGGTTCACCTTTCATGATCCTATACCCTCTATATATCTGTTCAAGCAGCATTACCCTAAAAAGTTGATGTGGAAATGTCATGTTTGAAAAGCATAGTTTATAGTCTGCTCTTTTTATAACTGCTTGAGATAAGCCTAAAGAGCCTCCGATTATGAAAGCAATATTGGAATTGCCCATTACACCTTGCTTTTCTATGAAATCTGAAAACTCTTCTGAACTTAACTGCTTTCCTTTTAAGTCCATTGCCACCACAAACATGTTATCTTTAACTTTATTTAAAATTAGCTGTCCTTCTTTTTCTTTTATAGCCAATTCTTCTTTTTCTGATGCATTGTCAGGAGTTTTTTCATCCTGAAGTTCAATTATTTCTAATTTGCAGTATCTGCTTAATCTCTTTGAGTATTCATCTATAGCTTGTTTTAAGTATTTTTCTTTAAGTTTTCCTACTGTAATAACTGTTATGTTCATATAAAATCCTCCTATGTTCATAAAAATATATTACCACATAGGAGGATAAAATTTATTATTTTATTTTGAATTTAGTCATAAGGTTTATTTATTTTTTGAAACTGTCTTATATAAATCTTCTTGTCTTAAATGTTCCTGCTGTGAATAGTACTACTGCAAATAATGCAACTATCAATACTAATGCATAGTTTCCTGTATTTATTGATTGCAATGTCCAATACTGAGGTGTAAACTTTGAAAAATTTTGAATAGTCTTTGGTAGCAAATCTAGAGGAGCAAAGCTGCCTCCAACAAAGCAAGTTATCCATGAAATTATTTGTACAAATATATTTATAGTATTTTCATTCTTACATACTCTTGAAGCAAATATTCCTAGGCTTAATGATACTAGTACCATGAATATCATATTTACTACAACTACTGGCCACTTCTCTAACATAACTGAACCCCTAACTATAGATTCTATTAAGAATACACTTGAATAAACTACAGAGTAGAATATAAATAATGCTCCTAATATTCCTCCAATTACTTTCCAAGGTTTGTTGCCAGTAGCAAAACTTCTTTCTAAAATGTTTTGTTTCTTTAAGGAGAATAACTCTTCAGCTATACCTATAGCACCAAAGATAACAAAACTAATTAAAATATTTAAAATGATTGTGTCGTCCATGCTAGCTTTTTCACTGCTTATTACTTGAATCTTAGCATCTGGTACTTCTTTTGTTAAAACTGATGTGCTTACTCCATTTAATTTCAGGTCATTTTCTAAAACCATGTTGTTTACTGCATTATTTAAATTAAATTCAAAATCACTAGTTTCCATGCTTGACTCAATTTTGTGAGCTGCTACTACTGGCTTCTCTCCTTTTTTCACAAGCTCTGAAAAATTCTCTGGTATCTCATAACATACACTTACTAACTTCTTCTTTACCTTTTCAATACCCTCTTCTTTTGTATAAATCTTTACACCATTTGTTTTTTGTAGTTCACTTATAAGATCAGCCCCTAATGAACCCTTATCACTATTTATTATTGCTGTAGAACCTAAAGCATTATTATTACCTTTATTGAATACAAACCCAAATATAAGTGAAATGCTTAAAGGTATAATAAATGATATTATAATAAATGATTTTTTCTTTAATATTCTCTTTAAATTACTTGTTAATATAACTAAAAAGTTCATCTTAATCCTCCCATTTCACTTTTACTTTTATTGTACTAACTGTTATAAGCACTAACGCAATAACTATCATACAAACTATATAACCCATTGCATTGCTTATACTATTAGTAATTGAAATTGTCTTATATGCATTTAATACTAATGTGTTTGGTGACAATGCATTCAATGTTTTAAAGAAATTTCCCTCTATAATTTCACCATTATAGAATACTCCTCCTATAATAGCTGGCAATACTATAAAAATCCCTAAAACTGAGTTTACAATATTTTTATTCTTTATAAATGCTATTACTGTTGTAGCCATCGCTCCTTGAAGTAAACTTTGAACAAATGCAACTAGGAAGATTCCTAATAGATTTCCCTTAAATGATATCCCTGCAACTCTACAAATAATTACATAAGTTAAATTGATTAGAAATGCTGTAAGTGTTGATGAAATGGCATATCCTAGTAGATATTTGCTTTTACTTATTGGTGTTGCAAAACTCCTCTTAACTATTCCTTGATTCTTATCTGCAAAGAACTTATTAACTAATATTAGTATTAGTATTATTGATGTAAAACTAAAAGTTGCGATACCGTAATACTCATAAGATCCTAAAGTCTTATAACCACTTATTATCTTTTCTTCTACTGCTGGACTTTTTTGAATAGATTGTAACTCTTCAACCATATTCTTAATTAACTTTTCTTTTTCTTGTCCGCTTATTTGAAGTGATGCTATATTACTTATAACCTGATATTGATTTAGATTATGACTGAAGCTTCTTACAAAACTTGTTACTATACTCATTTTTGCATCACTACAATGTATGCTCTTAACCTTTATATCATTAAAATTCTCTGATATAGTCACTTCACAATCTGCATCATTTGAAGTTGTATCTATAAAATTCTTAACTTGTGATTCCTTAAGCACTGAAGTTAAGATCTTACCTTTATCACTTTGTTCATTGTATACAAATTGGGTTTTTATAGCTGTCATGTCATTATTCTTTCCATCGAAGGACTTTGCCTGCATTGTTCCATATATTGCAGCCATCACTAAAGGCAATATTATAAATGAAATAAAGGTAATCTTATCTTCTCTAAATAATGATTTGAATGTCTTTCTAACCTGAGAAATAACTCCATTCATAACTATGCCTCCTTATCTCTTAATCTTTTTCCTGTTAATGTTAAGAAAACTTCTTCTAATGATATTTCCTCTACTGAGATGTTTTTAACTTCTACATTTTGTTTAGAAACTTCAATTAGTAATTGATTTAAGTTCATCTTTTCATTGCATACTATTTTGATGATATTTTCCTCAACATCAATCTTTCTAACACTATTTAATTTCTTTAATTCAAGCATAAGCATATCTAAATTACCTTTTGCTTTTATATTGATGATCTTATCACTTTGTACCATTCGCTTTAATTCTGCCTTAGTTCCATAAGCTATTTCTTTCCCTAAATCCATTATGAATATATTGTTACAAAGTAGTTCTATTTCCTCCATATAATGAGAAGTATAAATTATTGTAGTGTTTCTTTCTTTATTAATCTTTTGGATCATTTCAAAAATATAATTTCTTGATTGTGGATCAATACCTACTGTTGGTTCATCCATTATAATTATTTCAGGATGATGTAACATTGCAGCTGCAATATTTAATCTTCTTTTCATTCCACCTGAGTAAGCTTTAACAAGCTTCTTTCCTTGGTCTGCTAATGCCACCATATCTAAAGCTTCTTCTACTCTTTCTTTTAATAGCTTACCTTTAAGTCCATAAAGACCTCCCCAGTACTCTAGGTTATCTCTAGCATTAAGTCCTTCAAATAAAGCTATTTCTTGAGGTACTAATCCTATCATACTTCTTGCTTTTACTGACTCCTTATTGATATCGTGTCCACCTACTATTATCTCACCCTTATCCATCTTTATAAGACCAACTATTGTATTCATTAATGTAGACTTTCCTGCTCCATTAGGTCCTAATAGCCCAAATATTTCACCTTTTTCTATTTTGAATGAAACGTTGTCCAACACTAACTTATCATTAAATCTCTTTGTAATATTATTAACTTCTATCATGTTCATGTTTCCATCTCCCTTTGCTTTATGTATTAATAATAACTTATATCGAAAGCTTACAACATTAGCCTAAGTCATTAAGTATAATGACTTAAGTCATTTTGATAAATGCTTATATCATTTTTGAACTTTTCAATGCAAACAAAAAGAACATAGAAAGCTTCTATAACTCTCTATGTTCCTAAGTAGCTATCACATTTTTATATTTTTCTACTTCACCAAGTTATTCTTAAATGCAAAAATTGCAATCTGTGTCCTATCTCTTAATGATAATTTTGATAGTATATTAGTTATATTATTTTTAATTGTTCCCTCTGTTAGAAACAACTTTTCTCCTATCTCTTTGTTAGAGAATCCATTGGCTATTTCTTTTATTATCATAAGTTCTCTATCTGTAAGATCAGTATTTTCTTTAATCTCACCTATGTCAACTAACCCTTCCTCTTCAGTCTTATCTTTTATAATAAATTTTGCAGCTATATCTGGATGAACAACTATATTTCCTTCGTAAACAGCCTTTATACCACCATGAATCAAATCATAGGAACTATCCTTAAGAAGATATCCTGAAGCCCCATATTTTAATGCATCCTCAATATACTCACTATCCTTAAAGGTTGTCAATATCAATACCTTTACCTTATCATTGTTTTCTTTTATTAATTTGGTGCCCATTACACCATCATACTCATCCATTCTTATGTCCATTAGTACAACATCAACTTCATTGGCCATGCAATATTCATAGGCTTCTCTTCCATTTTCACAAAGAGCTAAAACTTCCAAGTCTTCGTATGAAGATAAAATTATTTTTAATCCTTCTCTTATTAGCTTCTCATCATCAACTATTATAACTTTTATCTTATTCATAATAAATTAAACCCCATCTATGCTTAACTTTGCTTTATTCATAACTATTGTTAACTCAAAACCTTGTCCCTCTTTTGTGGTGTATTCCATACTTCCCCCATAGAATGCAGATCTTTCTCTCATACTCTTCAAACCAACTCCAGTTTTTATTTCATTGCATCCAACACCATTATCTTTCAAATGTATTCTTAATGAATCCTCTAAAAAGTTCATAAATATATTAACTTTTGTTGCCTTACCATGCTTCAAGGAATTAGATAAAAATTCTTGAATTATTCTATATATGGCCATGCTCTGATCTGAGTTCATCTTCCACATATTTTCTGACACTCTTAATTGTACATCAATATCTGTTAACTTCTTAAAGTTTTTTATCATCTCAGAAATAATTATAATTCCCTCATATTCTTCAAATTCTCTAGGTTTCATAGCTCTAACTGCTGATCTTACATCTTCCATACTTTTCTTTGCAAAGTCTGCTAGATTCCTGCTCATATCCGCTGCTGGTTTGCATTTATCCTTTGAAATACTTTCAATAGCTCCAAGTTGTATTATTATAGTGGATAAAGCATGTCCAACATTATCATGAATTTCCCTGGAAATTCTGTTTCTCTCTCTCAAAACAGCTATCTCTTCTATAGTATTAGCATAGGATTCTAGTTCACAATTTAATCTCTTAAGTTCCTCTTCATTTTCTCTAATCCTATCATACAGTTCTTGAGCTCTTAGCTTCTTATGATTTTGCTCTCTTAGTATCATTCCAAGAAAAATTATTGGTGCAGCCTCTGCAGATAAATAAATTAACTGCTCTACGGTATTGGTATATCCTACTACTACAAAAATTATTATCAAATAGATAATTGCATATATATTTCTAAACTCATAGATTATATCTACAAGAGTAGGTAGAAATAGTATAGTTCCAAAATTACCTATTAACCTATAAAGATTAAAAGCTAAAAGCATATCTATAAAAATAGATACATACCTACCTATTTTTCTATCTTCTAGCTTAAAGTATCTAATCTGATTATTTATAATATAAAGCAATAATAAGGCAAACTTCAATGCAATAATATCTACCTTATATACAATTGTGCAAGCTATAAATAATCCTATGTAACTATATTTTAGAATCAATATATATTTATTATATACAACCTCTTTATTCATTCCTTACTCCATATCAAAAATAATTTTAAGTTTATTCGTTTTTGGTTAATTTTAGTATATCATATATTTGCAAGTCTTTTAACTGTTAAGAATAAATCTACAAAAAAGGCTGAAGTTAGAATAGGAATGCTTACTAACCAGTATCTAAAACTCACAGTAAAAAAATTGTAAACTATAGGTTCCACAAAATATAATCCCACAAAGCTTAGTAACATCCAGTATACTGAAAACTTAAGACTTACTAATCCATAAAAGTTATATTTCAATATGGAATAATCCCAATACTGCTTCCCAAAAAGCATCTTAAGCCCATATCCACTTACTCCTTCTACAATGGAAGGTACTAAAAAACATAGAATAAGCATTACAACTACATTCTTATCAAAGTATCTACTAAATAATATTAAAAGGACACCAGTTATACCATACATAGGTTTAAATGGTCCTATTAAAAATCCATCAGTTTTAAATCCCCCTGTTACCCAAAGACAATACAGCTCCTCAATAATCCAGCCTGCAAAGGAATATACAACAAAATTAAATATTGAATATAAAGCTAAATCCATTAACTACCACCACTTTCTCAAGACTTTCATCTAGTAGTATTAGCTATAATTAATGGATTTATCCCTTGAAATTATTACTTATCTGTTAAACTTTTATTTCAATTTCTTTACCTTGCGACATTATATTCCATTACACATACATTGAAATATTACTTACATACCAATCTTGTTAATTATTGTTTGATGAACACATCTCACAATCAACTGCTAAAGTAACACATAGGCATAATAATTCATCTTCAGGATTTAGTATATCTAATACGTAGCTATCTCCCCAAGTGAACCACTCTTTGCTTATGGTCATTATAGTTTGGTTATTTCTACTTAAGCTATACTCGTGAGCTAAAAACTCCCCCTCTAATTCTAATGATGTTCCATCAACATAATAACTATGTTGAAAAAATCTAAACTTCTTTACAAGCTGCCCTACAAATTCTCCATTCACTATAAGGTCAAATCTAGGCATAAGTGTAAGTAACCTTTGACTTATGTACCCAACCTCTTGATCCATGTTATTATATACATGAAGCTTATGCCCTAAAGACAAAAATTCCCCCTTAACAAAGTATTTATCATTACCTAATTCATCCTTAACTACAAAAGTATCTGACCATGCAAAAACCTTTTGTTTAATATATAACTTCATACCATATCCCCCTTGAAAATAAATATGTAGAAATATTATCACTCATTATATCTATATATACCATATATTGCAATAAAAAAAGATTGAACTAAGCATTTTCTATGCAAAGTTCAACCATCACTTTAAACTGTATTTCTATTTAGTTAGATATAAGTATAATAACTTTATTGTATTCTCAAGAGCATCATAATGAGTTCTTTCCATCCCATGAGATGCATGCACTCCTGGTCCTATTAATGCTCCTCTAATGTTATTTCCACCATGTAAAGCAGCTCCCACATCTGAACCATATCTAGGGTATATGTCCACTGCGTACTTTATATTATTTCCCTTCGCTAGGTTTACTAGCTTTGTAACCATATTATAGTCATATGGTCCACCAGAATCTTTTGCACATATTGATACATCATATTCTGTACAAGTTAAATCTAATCCTATACACCCCATATCTACTGCTAACATTTCAGTTATATCTGCTGGTATATAGGAAGAACCATGTCCAACCTCTTCATATACAGAAATAAATACCTTAGTTGTATATTTAGGTGTTATTTTTTCTCTGCTCATCAATTCTAATAAGCCCATTAAACAAGATACACTACCTTTATCATCTATAAATCTTGATTTGATAAAATCACTTTCTGTTATAGTAGTTTTAGGATCAATAAAAATAAAATCTCCTGCACAAATACCTAATGCTTCTACATCTTCTTTTGATTTTACCACTTCATCAATTCTAATTTCCATGTTATCAGTATCACGCTTTTTACTTGCAGCATCCTCATAAACATGTACTGATGGACTTGTGCTTAAGAATGTACCTGTGTATATCTTTCCTTCTCTAGTTCTTATTTCACAATACTCTGAATCTAAAGTTGGTACAATTGGTCCTCCAAGCAAAGTGAATTTCAATGTTCCACTTGATGTAATTGATCTTACCATTGCTCCTAAAGTATCAACATGTGCTGATAACCCAATTACTTGTTCACTACTTTGTCCTGGTACTGTGATTATTCCACAACCCTTACGAGTTGTTTCAAAATCATAACCAAATGCTTCTGCCTTCTTCCCAATTAAATCAATAATATCAAAACAAAATCCTGTAGGACTGTTAAATGTTAGTATCTCTTTTGCTGTATCTAATACATATTTTTTATTTATTGCTAACTCCATTACTTTACCTCCTGTTTTTTATTATAATCTTTCTCTAATAATGCTAAAAATTCCTCAAAGCATACCGGCTTACTGTAATAATAACCTTGATAGAATGTACATCCTATTGCTCTAACTGTTTCAAGTTGCTCTACACTTTCTATTCCTTCACTTACAACGTCTAACCCTAATTTCTTTGACATCCTAGTTACTTCTTCTAGAATAATTTTATTCTTTGATTCATTCATAATACTGCCTGTAAAATTCTTATCAAACTTAATTTCATCTATATTTAATTTAGATATATAATGAAGAGAAGAATATCCTGTACCAAAATCATCTAAAGAAAACCTAAAACCTAATCTCTTTAAATCCATAATCGTTTCATTTACTCTCTCAATGTTATTCATAAATGCAGTTTCTGTCACTTCAAATGTAACATTTCTAGGGTTTACGTTGTACTTATCTTTAACATCCCTAATAAATTTAGCCAATTTACCCTCCATAAGCTGATATGGAGATAAATTTATAGCTATATTAATGTTGTGAAACCCATAAGTATACAAATTACTTATATGCCTAAATGTAGTTTCAATTACAAACTCACCTATTTCATTAATTAGCCCTAACTTTTCAGCAAGCGGAATAAAAACATCTGGCGTTATAGTACTTTCTTCCGTTTTCCATCTTATAAGAGCCTCAGCTCCTACTATAGTATTTTCCTGTAAAGATAATTTAGGTTGGAAATACATACTCCAATTATTATTTATAGTAGCTGCCTGCAATCGTGTTTGTAATGTTAATTGACTTTGAAAATCATTATACATTTCTATTGTATAAAATTCATAACTACTACTATTTGTTTTTGCTGCTTCCGATGCTAGTTGTAATTGGTTTATTAAAATGTCATAATCTACATTTTCATTAATAGGATACGTAATTCCTATATGAGGATTTAGATTTAGCATAAAAAATTCACTTCTATTAAACTTCTTTAATAGATTATATACCATATTCTGTGTTTCTAGATAACCACATTTAGAAATAACAATAAACTTGCTATTACTAATTTGATATATCTCGTCCTCTTCATTAATTGATACTTTTATTATGTTAATAATGTTTATTAGCTTCTTTATTCCTTGCTCATGCCCAAATAAATTCAGGAATGCATTAAACTCAGCAAAATTTATCATATATGCTATATTTATATTTTTATGTAGTAAATCTTCTTTTAATTTATATTCATTTTTTAATTGAGTTTCTTGGTTTATATATGCTAGATTTTCTATTTTATTTTCAGCTTCGATTAACTGAGTATTCTTAAATCTTATTTTTTTCTTATTAAACTTTAAAGTATAATTTAACATATCATAGTAATATAAAAACATTCCTGTAATCATTAATATAACTAGGCTAAAGTTTAATACCAGAAAAAATCGTTTTTGAATAGAAAAATATCCCGAATTAATTAATAACATAGAAAGAACTGCAAATGTTATGTAATATACTCCAACTCTAGCAATAGCGGTATTCTTTCTGTAGGTCAATATTAAGAAGACTATAAATGTTATTGTATATACAATCAGCTCTACATAAAATACTAAGCTTCCTGGAATATTAAATAAAGTACATATAAATTCAAATATTGTTGTAAAAACAACTATTGGTCCTACAGGAGTAAATCCTATCTGTCTCTTTCTTAAAAAATCTACAATTCCTAAAATAGTGCTAAGAAATAGAATTAAAGTAAAAACTGATACTTTTATTTTAGTTTCATTGGATATATCACCTTTTAGACAAGTATAGTATTCTATTATAAAAATACATTCCATTATCCATATCATAGAAAATCCAATTACATTATCTGTGAATTCAAAAGGTTTTTCATAAGGTTTTCTGAGAGATTCATAGCAAGCAAGTGATACATAAACTATAAGCGCTACCAAAACCAAATTAAAAATTATTTGCTGTAAAAAGTCATAGAGATACATAGCCGCACCTCAATTCCTTAATATCCAAAGTTATCATTGAAAATAAATACGTGCATTCTCTGTTTATCTCTTTGCCTTTTTATTACAGTATATTCACAACAAATTCGTTCTTCATTGTTGCAATTCACACAATACCCCACCTTGGTACAAGGTGTATTTTTGTTTAATCTCTTGGCATTTGCAGGAGCTGAGATACACTTATTCCTTTCAATGGCTTGGTCCAGATTTTTAACTATTTTATTTGAACCTATTATAACGATTACTTTTTTAGGTCCAAATACCATCGCAGAAACTCTATTGCCATTACCATCTACATTATATAATTCTCCTTCTTCAGTTATAGCATTAGTCCCTGTGAAATATGCATCTGCAAAAAATGTCTGTCTGTATATATTGCCTATTTCCTCTGCACTTAATCCCTGTTTACTCCTATCTAAAAAATTATATCTGCCTTCTCTTAAATATTCTATTATCCCTAGTTCTTCTAAGGTCACAGAACCTCCACAACTAACAGTTGCACCATCATTAACAATTTCTTGAATCTTGCTTAGTAATTCTTCTTTAGTTGAAACCATGTACGCATTGATTCCATTTTTATTTAAAGAACTTATTGTTCGGTTTATTTGTTGTTCTTTAACCCATTGTAAATCATTATTCATACGTTTCCCCCTGTTTTCAATTTTATCCATTCAATTACTAACACATCAATATTTATACCTTTATATTTGCAAAAAAGGCCATGTCTTTTACATGACCTCTTATTTTTTAATTATTTTCCACAACACTTTTTATATTTTTTTCCACTGCCACATGGACATGGATCATTTCTTCCTATTTTATCTTCATTTCTTACTATTCTAGATTGTTTAAGTTCTTTTTCTATTTGCTTTCTTTTTTCCACTGAGAATATAGCCTCCCATTGTGGAAGTTCATAAAGATAATCTGCTTTAGCATCTATCATATTTGCATATAATTCTTCATAGTTTATATCAAGAACTAATTCTTCATCAGCAGTAATTTTTTCTAAATCATATTGTTCTTTTAAACTATCATTTATTCCATCTAAAAATCCCATTGCAAATTCTACTGTTGTTTCAAACTTATCTGCTAAGCCTTTAAGTGAAACTTTAGTAACAGTTGAATGGTTTGATAACAAATCAGTATATATTCTCTTTTCTATGCTTCCATACTCTCTCCAAAAAGCTTGTTCTCCATTAGTCTTTACGTATTCAACTACCATATCTGTCCATTGTTTATATAAACTCATTTTCCGCATTCTCCTTTTTATTTACATATTACTTAATAAAATTATACTTAGTATTTACTTTTTTTTCAACTATTTGAAGTAAAGTTATCTATGTTAAAAAACTACACATTCACTATTCTTACTGCGTTCTGCTAAACATAATTCCACATCTTTACCAACATCTATGCCTTCAGCTATTAATGTATTTAATACTGTTTGATATGCTAAATCAGGATGATTATTAGTATTACTTAAATGGCCTAAAAATATCTTCTTCATATTCTTTATTTTAAGTAATTCAATTATAGCTTTTCCGCAATCATCATTTGATAAATGGCCTATTTCACTTAATATTCTTCTTTTTAAAGGATATGGATAGGGGCCATACTTTAGCATCTGAACATCGTGATTGCTCTCCAACAAAATTACTTTTGAATCAGCAATATTATCCTTTATTTCTTGAGTGAATGTCCCTATATCCGTAACTATGCTAGCATAATTTCCGTTACAATGCATTGTATAACCAACTGGTCCTGCTGCATCATGTGGAATGTTGAAGGATTTAATATCTAAGTCACCTATAGTCACAGTACTTCTCTTATCCATAATCTTTATATTATTTTCTTTAATCTTGCCTAAAGATCCCTGCATAGATTCCCAAGTATCATCATTTGCATATATTGGTATGTCATACTTTCTTGATAACACCCCAACGCCCTTAATATGGTCGATATGCTCATGTGTAATAAAAATCCCACTTATATCACTTGGATCTTCTTCTATGGCTTTTAAAGCTTCATCAATTTTTTTACCTGGTAATCCTGCATCTACTAAAATTTTTGTATTACCAGATGAAACAAAAATACTATTTCCACTACTGCCACTGTATAATGAGCAAAATTTCATTATTATCCCCCTAAAATACTAGGCATCTACTCTACTTATATTAGCTCCTAGCTTACTAAACTTCTTTTCAATATGAGGATATCCTCTATCTATATGTTCTATATTATAAACCTGTGTTGTACCTTCTGCTATTAATCCTGCAATAACCATAGCAGCACCAGCTCTCAAATCTGTAGCTTTTACAATTGCACCAGTTAATTTGTCAACTCCATCTATTATGGCAGTTCTTCCTTCAACCTTTATGTTAGCTCCCATTTTCTTAAGTTCATCTACATGCTTATGTCTTGCCTCATATATTGTCTCAGTAATTAGACTTCTTCCTTCTACAACTGAAAGTAATGTACACATAGTTTGCTGTGCATCTGTTGGAAATCCTGGATAAGGTAAAGTTTTTATATTAACGCCTTTTAATGTTCCTTTATATCTAACTCTAACTGAGTCATCTCCTTGGATCACTTCAGCTCCCATTTCTGCAAGCTTTGCACTTATAGGTTCTAAATGCTTTGGTATAACATTAGTAACAGTAATATCTCCCTTAGTTGCTGCTGCTGCTATCATAAATGTAGCTGCTTCAATTTGATCAGGAATAACACTATAATTACAGCCACTTAGTTCTTCCACACCTTTTATTCTTATTACATCTGTTCCAGCTCCCTTAATATCTGCCCCCATTGAATTCAGGAAATTGGCAACATCTACTACATGTGGTTCTTTAGCAACATTCTCTAGTGTTGTTACTCCTTCTGCCAATACTGCAGCTAACATAACATTTATTGTAGCCCCTACACTAACTACATCAAAGAATATACTAGTTCCAACTAACTTTTCAGCAGTTAATATTACAGTTCCATGTTCAATGCTAACATGTGCGCCTAAAGCTTCAAACCCTTTAATATGTTGGTCTATAGGTCTTACACCAATTGGACATCCACCTGGTAAATCAACCTTTGCTTTTTTAAATCTTCCTAATAAGGCTCCATCAAGATAATAAGATGCTCTCATTTTTCTTACATCTTCAGTACAAGCTTCGTAAGTAGTTAAATTGCTTGCATCAATTTCTATAGAATTATCCTCTAAAGTTTGTATCTTCCCGCCCAAATCTGAAATAATTCTTTTTAAACATTGTATATCTTCTATATCAGGTATATTTTCAATGATGCATTTGCCTTTGCTTGCTAAAACAGTTGCCGGCAATATTGCTACAGCAGCATTTTTAGCTCCATTTATATCTACTTCACCTTTTAGAGAGGTTCCACCTTCAATAATTAACTTTTCCATTTTTTCCACCCTTGCCAATATATTTTTTTTACATTATATATATTCAATTCTTACTCGAAATAACTTCTATCCAAATTTCTATAGTAATTTCTACAAATAAATATTTTATTCATAGTTTCCATTATATCATATGAAACATATATTTAAAGAGGTTTTTTCTATGTTTATGTTGTTATTTTTTCTCTTTTATTATAGTAATATAGATTGTTTTACACTTATTGTGTATGATATAATTAAAATTAAAGTTTTTTATGTGTAAATTAATGAGGGGAATTTGTAATGAAATATTATTTAGTAGCCATATGTGATAATGAGTTTTGTAAGGATATACAACCTATTCAAAAGAGTTTATCTAAAAAATATAAAATTTCACCTAGTATATATAAACCATACATTGTTTTAGAAACAATAGATGATCCTGATGTAGAAAAGCTTGATGAGATTATAACTAAGTTAATCTCCCCTTACAAAAAATTTAAAGTTGAATTAAATGAACTAATCTATACTACTACGCCTTCTAGGGCAGTTAATTTTAAAATTGAAAGTAAAGGATACATTCAACGTATAAATAGATCAATTAATGATCTACTGCTTCTCCATGGTTTTAATGTTAAAATTAATCCAACACCTCCAAGTTTATATATGTGTCTATCTAATAATATGATTGCTCAAAAATATGGAGTACTTAAAGACTATATTATTATAGACAAATCTTTAGAATCTAAATCAATGTATACTACAGCTAAAATTGATAGAATAGAGCTGTGGAAATCCACAAATAATAAAAAAGAAGCATTAATTAAAAGCTATATGCTTAGCAATTACTAGGTCCAATTTATAATATAAAACCTATATAAATTGTTCAAAATATACATGTGTTGAAGGACATGTATATTTTTTTTATTTTGTTATCGTTTACTGCACTTTTATTTTTTCAAAAGATTTTGTAAAATAAGATAGTGGCTTCTGCCAAGGAAGATAGGAGGACTTACTTATGAATATTGACAAATTCTATGCACAACAACGAAAATACAATCAAAGTTTAACTGTAGATCCTAATCTAGACAATTATAAACTTATTGCTAGAAAATATTTATCTCTACATGTAAAATTAAGTACTCTAGCAAACGAAACTAAGTGCTTTAAGTATTGGATTGATGCTAATAAGAATATAAAAAAGAACATAGTATTTGATAAATACATCGAATGTTTAAGTCATATTTTAACCATAGGTCTAGATTCAAATTATACAGGCATTTCTGAAATAACTGTAAAACCAAATGATTATTGTTTAAGCGATCAATTCTTAAATCTATATGTAGACATTAATGATTTAATAATGTCCTCTTCTAAAGATCATTATGAAACTCTTCTTGAAGATTTCATAAGTCTTGGTATTAGTTTAAGTCTTTCAGAACAACAAATAGAAGACTTATTCTTTAATGATTTTTACAATAAAATTGCACTTTAATTAACTTACAATTTATTTTATACATGCAGATAACACCTTTGGGAAATAATAATTCCCGGAGGTGATTTTTTTGTTAGGAATTATTTATTCTATCGTAGCAGGCATTGCTATGAGTATTCAAGGAGTTTTTAATAGCAGAGTTAGTGAAAAAATAGGTTTATGGGAAACCAATGCCTTTGTACAAGGATCTGCTTTTATTTTATCTCTGATTATTTCTTTAATATGGGGAAGAGGTAACTTTAAAAAAATACTTGAGGTTAATAAATTATATCTATTAGGTGGACTTTTTGGTATAATAATTACTTACACCGTAATGAAAAGCATGCTTGACTTAGGTCCAACTTATGCTGTTGCTATAATATTAGTAGCACAATTACTTGCAGCTGGAATTATAGATTGGTTTGGATTTTTTGATACAAAAAAAATTGTTTTCTCTATTAATAAAATAATTGGCCTAATTATCATGATAGTTGGTATAATTATATTCAAGTGGAAACATTAAAAGCCTATTTAGGAGGAAAAATTGTAATGGCCTTTTTTAGCAATATAAACTTTTTATATAAGTTAACAAAAAAAAATATATCATATTATAACAAACCCAGAGAAAACTGTTTATATGATACCTTATCAAAGGATTCAATTATATGGCTTGGTCATGCCACAGTCCTTATAAATGTAAACAATAAAATCATATTAACAGATCCTGTTTTTTGCAATTATCTTGGTTACATGAAGCGTCTTGTAAAACTGCCTATTGATGATATAAGAAATCTACATATTGATTATGTTCTATTGTCTCATGGACACACAGACCACATTCATCTGCCCTCATTAAAAAAAATAAATAAGGATGCAGTTGTATTAACTCCAAAGGGTTACAAACATGTTCTATCGTTATTAGGCTTCAAAAACATTCATAGAGTTTTAGCCGGTGACGTCTTTAGTGATGAATATATAAAAATAACAACACTAAAAGCTGAACATGATGGAAGAAGATATTACGTCGGAAATAACTATGCTTCTAATTCATATCTTATAGAAGCAAATAAGAAGAAGATTTTTTATGCAGGAGATACTGCTTATACAGAAGAATTTAATAATCTAGAAAGTGATTTGGCATTAATGCCAGTTGGCTGCTATATACCTGAAAGGTTTTCTGTAATGCATTGTTCACCAGAAGAAAGCTTTAAAATGTTTAAGCAAATGAATAGTAAAATTATGCTTCCTATTCACTATAAAACTTTTATCCTATCCTTGGAGGATTCCAAAGATACTTATAATCGATTAGACAAACTAAATGATGGTTCAATAAAAGTTATAGATATCGGGCAAAGATTTAATTTTTAATTCTTTGCCTTTTATTAATGTTAGATACAACTTATTAAATTTTAATCATATACATATAACGTAACTATTTTTAAGGAGTTAATGATGATTAATAAAAAGATTGATACTAATCTAGCATATTACTTAAAAAATAACATATATAAGAACTATCGTGTACTTATTGAATGCAAACACTTTTCTAAAAACATTTCTTCTAAAATTATAAGTTTAAAAGGTACTGTACTTTACTATATAGAAAGTTTAAATCTAATTGCAGCTGAACTTTCCCCTAAAGGTGTTGAACGAATCTTAGAATTTCCTGAAGTTTCTTATGTATGCTTTGATGAGTACGTACATCTTTGTGCTACACCTACTGGTGTTACTACAGCTAATGGTCTTAGATTTTCAGCTAATTATAAATTTACTGGGAAAGGCATAGGCATTGCTGTTATAGATAGTGGAGTCTACCCTCATAAAGACTTACTTGAACCTTCAAATAAGATTAAGCACTTCAGAGACTTAATTAATAATCTTTCATATCCCTATGATGATAATGGTCATGGAACTTTTATTAGCGGATTACTTTGTGCCAGTGGCCTATATTCAAAATATGTATATAAAGGCATAGCAGCAAATGCTCATATATGCTCTTTTAAAGCTTTTGATGGTAAGGGAAAAGGATTTGTGTCTTCCATATTATATGCACTTAACTGTGTTTTTGATATTTGTACTGACTATAACATAAGGGTTATCTGCCTTCCTGGTGAACTTCTAATGCATAATTATATTATAGAAATTTACTTTGACAAGCTTTTTAAAATCTGCTGCGATAAAAATATAATAGTTGTAGTTCCTGCTGGCAGTAATTCTGGCTCTTTATCTTCTATAACAGGGTTCGCTACATCAAAACACTGCATAACTGCAGGAGGATTATTAAGTAGTTCTAAACAGTATAAACCTTACAAGTACTCTTCCTCTGGTCCTTATGGAAAACTCACTAAACCAGACTTAGCTGCCTGCGCTGATTCTATAACTTCATTAAATTCAGATATAACCTATTTATCTGAACGTAATGGTATAAAACTATATCCTCATAACTTAGAAAACTTATATACAACCTATTCAGGAACCTCTTGCGCAGCTGCTTATATATCTGCCATTATTGCTTTACTACTTGAGGACAATCCTTCCTTAGGTTTTAATGATGTACTCTCAATACTTAAACTTGCCTGCATCCCTATAGAGCTGGATAAAACTATAATTGGAGCAGGTATTGTTGATTTCAATAAGTTAATAACTTGATAAATCTCATCATAGCTATCGAATAAAATGAAAAAGATTATTTTGCAAAAAAAGTATTCAGATATAGATTTAATATCTGAATACTTTTTCTTATCATTGCCTATAAAAACATATTTATATATATTACTTGATATATGAGATTGGATTTATTGCTATACCATTATTTCTAAGCTCAAAGTGTACGTGGGGCCCCGTACTTCGTCCTGTACTTCCTGCTAATGCTATAATCTGCCCTTTTTTGATTTCATCTCCCACTCTAACCAACAGCTTACTGCTATGTCCATATACCGTCTGAATACCATTGCCATGACTTAATATCAATGTGTTTCCATATATATCATTATAACCTGCTTCTACTACTATGCCATCAAGAGCTGCACCTACGGGATCACCGTAATTAGCTGCTATGTCTACTCCATGATGCACTTCTCCCCATCTAGCTCCATAAGGTGATGTAATTATTCCTCTAGATGGTCTTTGTAAAAAGGCTACCCCGTCAGTTATAGGATTTTTGTTTCCTTTATATATAACGTTGTTCACACTATTAACCAATACATCTTCTTTGATTACTTTGGCATCTTTCTTTTTTTGATTAATATATGTAACTTCTTTTTCAAAGGAAGCCTTTCCCATCGAGCCTTTAACAACCTTCATATCACCTAAATATAACTTATCACTTGATAATATTATTGTATCTTGAGGTGTTTCCTCTACCTCTTTTTCCCTTGTCTTTATTACAACCTCTACTACTGGGTTTTTATCATTTATTTGTACTATTTTTTTTACAGCATCTTCTTTTGATAGAACATTAGAAAACTCTGTTGATACCTCTTTATAATCACTTTTAGTATTTATATCCACTGAAATCAAATTTTCAGAAGTAATTTTGTTCTTGTCTACATAATATTTTCCTACATCCATTAAAATGTCTTTTCCAATATCTTTAGACGCTATTATTCCAGCTTCATTATTGTTTAATGTTATTTTATACGCCTTTACCTTTATTTTTAAACTGTTTTTTAAATTACTTCTTATCTCATCTGATGAAGATAAGTTTATATTATTGTCATTAATTTTTTCATATTCTATGTCTGTCTTAGGAAATTCTACATCTTTATATTCTATATTCATCTCTTTTTTTAACTTACCATATGCATCATTAACTACATTTTTATCAGATACGTAGCCAACAATTATACCATCACTTTTCACTTGATAGATAGGCACAGCTGATTCAGTAAATTGCCATACCCATAATGGTATAAAAACAAAACAAAATAGCCTTGAGCTATATTTATTAATGTTCTTAATATTAATTTTCATAATACTCTCCTCTAACTTATGTCTTATTTTTACCAAAGCATTTTTTATTATCCCCTAATTTTATCTTTTTTATTCCCACAAAGTAACTTTTTATAGTGAGTTGTTACTTTGTGTAGCGTTTGCTATAATTGATATACATAATACTTACTGTATATATCAATATTTTTATTACGGTATTATTAAGTTATATAAATGGAGGATAAATTAGCTATGAGTACATTTATGCTAAAAAGTTCATCTATTACCTTTACACCTGTTAGTAATGTCTTTATAGAAAAATATATGCCTAAAGCTCGTGGAGAATTTATTAAGGTTTATTTGTTGATGTTAAAATACAGCACTTCAGGAGAACTTGGAGTAAGTTCATCAATAGTAGCATCTAATTTAAACTTATTAGAATCTGATGTTATGAATGCTTTAAATTATTGGAATGATGAAGGTCTAATAAAACTTAAATCAATTGACCGTATGGGTAATTTTGATATTAGTTTTTGTGACATCTCTGACAGTGATACTGATTCATCTAATGTAAATCTTTTAGATGAACTTAATAATACTAACTCAAAGGATATGTTAAAAGATATAGAAAGCTTAGTTGGTAGACCACTATCCCCTAAGGAGATGACCACTTATTTAAGTTGGCAAAGAGATTTTAACTTTTCCTATGAAATGATCCTATTATTAATTGAATATTGCACTTCTAAAGGAAAGAGTGATATCAGATATATTGAGAAGGTAGCCTTAAATTGGTATGATTCAAAGATAACTTCAATAGAAGAAGCTCAAGCTTATATAGCAAAAAGTGAAGATAAATGGTTAAAAATCAGAAGTATCTTAGACTTTCTAGGAATAAAAAACGGAGAGATTATGAAACCTCAACAAGACCTTCTTGAAAAATGGTTATATAAATATAACTTTACCGTAGATATGATAAAAAAAGCTTCTACTATATGCTTCGAAAGATTAAATAGAGCTGATTTTAAATATATTGATGGTATATTATCTCGATGGTATGCCGATAATCTTAAGACAGTGCAGGATGTAGATAATAAGGATGCACTTAGAAGAAATACTCCATCACAAAAAAAGGTCAATGCTCAAAACAATAACAATCTTAAGTTTAATAACTTTGAGCAAAGAACTTATGATTATGATGACTTGGAGAAAAAATTGTTAGGATGGGATGATAATGATTAAGGGATATAAATCTCAACTTATGGACTATTATGAAAAAATACGTAATGATGAAATTAAAGCTTTAAACAACAGAAAAAAAGAAATTTCTGATAAGTATCCTCAAATAATCGCAATTGATAATGAAATAGGTAAACTCTCTATAAAACTTTCACTAACTATAATTAAAAACTCAGATAATGTACAGGAAACCTTAGAGGAGTTAAAAGATAAGATAACAGATTTAAGAGTAAGAAAAGCAGAACTATTGGTACAGCATAACTATCCTCAAGATTATCTAATGCTCAGATACCAATGTGAAGCATGTAAGGATACAGGATATATAGGAACTAAAAAGTGCTCCTGCTTCTATAAACAGTTGGTTAAGATTTATTATAAGAATTCTCAACTATCTGATGCACTTCAGACAAATAACTTCACCAACTTTAATGTTGAATATTACACTACACATAAACTTGGTGATGAAAAGTTTTCTCCTCGAAAGAATATTGAAACAATATTAAATTATGTTCTTAAGGATTATATACCTAATTTTAATTCTCATAATGATAATTTATTGTTTTATGGCAACTCTGGAACTGGAAAAACATTTATGTCTCATTGTATTGCAAAAGAATTACTAGATAAAGGATTCCTAGTTACCTATAGAACTTCAGATGAACTTATTAAAAATTTAAAGCAAATAACTTTTGAAGGTGATACTGCTCTAGAAGATCTTTTAATTAATTGCGATCTTTTAATTATAGACGATTTAGGTGCTGAACAAATTACTGATTTCTCTGTAACTGAGTTTTTCACATTTTTAAATAAGAAACTACTAGGTAAAAAGAAAATGCTTATTTCCACAAACTTAACTTTACCTCAACTTTCAAAATCATACACAGAAAGAATTACTTCAAGATTGTTTGGGAGCTTTAAGCTTCAAAAATTCTATACAGAAGACATTAGAGTTAAAAAAAATCTATCAAAAAAGTAGCTTATAATTTAAGCTACTTTTTTTCATATATTCAAAATTCAGTGTTTATAATTCTTAAAAACAAAAAATCTTCTTATATCAAATATAAGAAGATTTGGCGACTCAGAAGGGGCTCGAACCCTCGACCTCCGGCGTGACAGGCCGGCACTCTAACCAACTGAGCTACTGAGCCATATTTTATTGGTGGTCACAACAGGGATCGAACCTGTGACCCTCTGCTTGTAAGGCAGATGCTCTCCCAGCTGAGCTATGCGACCAAATTATATGGTGACTCCTAGGGGAATCGAACCCCTGTTACCACCGTGAAAGGGTGGTGTCTTAACCGCTTGACCAAGGAGCCATATTAAGTTATTTTTATCAAATGGAGCTGGCAATAGGACTCGAACCTACAACCTGCTGATTACAAGTCAGCTGCTCTACCAATTGAGCCATGCCAGCAACTTTGGCGACTCAGAAGGGGCTCGAACCCTCGACCTCCGGCGTGACAGGCCGGCACTCTAACCAACTGAGCTACTGAGCCATATTTTATTGGTGGTCACAACAGGGATCGAACCTGTGACCCTCTGCTTGTAAGGCAGATGCTCTCCCAGCTGAGCTATGCGACCAAATTATATATGGTGACTCCTAGGGGAATCGAACCCCTGTTACCACCGTGAAAGGGTGGTGTCTTAACCGCTTGACCAAGGAGCCATATTAAGTTATTTTTATCAAATGGAGCTGGCAATAGGACTCGAACCTACAACCTGCTGATTACAAGTCAGCTGCTCTACCAATTGAGCCATGCCAGCAACTTTGGCGACTCAGAAGGGGCTCGAACCCTCGACCTCCGGCGTGACAGGCCGGCACTCTAACCAACTGAGCTACTGAGCCATATTTTATTGGTGGTCACAACAGGGATCGAACCTGTGACCCTCTGCTTGTAAGGCAGATGCTCTCCCAGCTGAGCTATGCGACCAAATTATATATGGTGACTCCTAGGGGAATCGAACCCCTGTTACCACCGTGAAAGGGTGGTGTCTTAACCGCTTGACCAAGGAGCCATATTAAGTTATTTTTTTGTAGGTCTTCCGACCTGACATAGACTATCTTACAAAAAATAAGCCAAAGTGTCAATATATTTTTTTATTTTTTTTAAAATTTATTTTAATAAGCGCATAAATACTTGAAAAATAAATATAATTTTCTCCTTTACAAACTTATTTTGTGATAAAATTCAATAATATAAACATACTTATTTTTATTTTTTATTATACTACTTTTTAAACAAAAAGTAACTTAAAAATCACAAAAACATATACTCTAAAGTTAAAGGAGTGAATATTTATAATGGTATATCATAAATTGATAGTAATTGGTGGCGGTGCATCTGGTCTTATGGCTGCTATTACAGCTAAGGATTTTGGAACAGATGTAGCCATAGTAGAAGGAACTGATAGAGTTGGTAAAAAAATATTAACTACCGGAAATGGTCGTTGTAATATTTCCAATTCTTCAATTAAAACTCCATATATAAATTATCATAGCATGAATAAAGATTTTTTTGTTCCTACATTATCACAGTTTGGTTTCTCAGAAACAAAAAACTTTTTTTATTCCCTAGGCCTTCCTCTCGTGGAACTTGAAAATAATAAAATTTATCCACAGTCACTTCAAGCTTCTTCTGTTGTGGATATTTTTAGACTCGCACTTATGGATAGAAACATACCTGTGTATAACAATTTTAAAGTGAAAAATATATCCACAAGTAAGGCTGGTTTTAAATTATCCACAGGTGATGACTCCATAGAACCTATATGTTGTGAAAAACTTATTATAGCCTGTGGAGGAAAAAGTGCTGTGAAAACTGGGTCAGACGGTTCTGGTTATACATTATGCAAATCATTAAATCACACTATAACTGAAACTGTACCCGCTATAGTTCAACTAAAATTAGATTCAAAGAATTTAAAATCTCTATCTGGAATTAAATTTAATGGATATGCATCAATCAATGTTGATGGAATTGAAAAAAGAAAAGAATTTGGAGAAATTTTATTTACTGATTACGGGATTTCAGGACCACCTATATTACAATTATCAAGAATAGCTTCAGGAATGAAATCAAAATCTAATAACATAACTATTAATTTAGACTTAATGCCTGATTTAAGTGAAAATGAAGTGAGTGAATTCTTAGAAAATCATTTTGGTGTTTTTTCATACAGAGAAGTTATTGATTCATTAATAGGCATCTTTAATAAAAAATTAATTCCTATTCTACTAAAAGAAGCTGGTATAACTAATCTGCATAAACCATGCTATGAATTGACTTGGAAAGAAAAAAATTCATTATTATCTCTCATTAAAAATTGGAGTTTCAAGTGTATCGATAGTAATGGCTTTAATAACGCTCAGGTTACCGCTGGAGGGATTAATACACGTGAGGTAAGCAATTATACCTTAGAATCAAAACTCGTTAATAATCTGTACTTCTGCGGGGAAATTCTTGATGTGGATGGAGACTGTGGTGGTTTTAATCTTCAATGGGCCTGGAGCTCTGGATATGTAGCTGGAAAATCTGCTGCTACAAAAGCTTAATTTGTTATATATGGTTCATCAATGTATAACATCATAAATTCATTGAATTTAGACTATATTACTCAACTCTCATATAACAAACATAATAATAATTATGGTAATATTCTCAAGAAAATATCTTAGAATATTACCATATCAATTTTAGTCTTTTCATTTTTGCCAAAAAGTCTCACATAAAGCTAATATTGTTCCCTCTTCATCTGTAATTCTATGATGTATTGTATATTTATCATCTTCATGAATAATTCTAGCCTCACTATTTATTTTATGTCCGTATTGTATTTCTTTTAAGAAATTAACTTTAATTCTACTCATATTACATGTATCAAATATATCTCTCGGAACTACTTCTAATGCCCATTCCATGTATCTTGTATTATTAACATGTCCATTTGTATCTATATCGCTGTATCTTACAAAAAATTCTCTAGAAATCTCTTGCTCAAACTTTTTATCAAGGTTATCTATGTCAAAAGATTCTCCATTGCAATCATAAACCTTTCCCATAGCATCTGGAACTCTAATAGCTCTTCTCTTTTCAATATCTATAAGTAAGAATATGCCTCTTCCTGTTATAACTACATTGCCTTCAGCATCCTTTATACTATAATTTCTATAAGCATAGAATTTCTTCATGGCAGCAGCTTCTGTTGATACATATACCTTTTCATTTAAATTTGGATACCTTATAACTTGTATATCATACTTATAAAATACCCACGCTATATTATCATTTGTTAATGCTTCTATACCTACTCCTAACTGCTCTGACTGATGCATACCAACATCACATAAAAAGTCAGCTATAGATGTAATCTTTAAATTCCCTTTAGAATCAACATTATAATAATTGATTTCATATTCCTTTTCATATCTAGCTCCCACTACACTTCCCCCTACTTTATAGATATAGCCCTAGAGAAGTATCTCTAGGACTATATGTAGTAATATTAAATTATTTATTTAATGCTTCAATTAATGAATCTAAATTTAAACCATGTACTATTGCAGCTTCTTCTATTGTTTCTGCTTGAGCTGATGGACATCCAACGCAACCCATTCCAAAACTCATTAAAACTTCTGCTTTAGCTGGATTTTGTCTTACAACTTCACCGATTGTCATATCCTTTGTTATCATGATTATCAACCTCTCTTTTTTTTAATTTTGTATACTATTTATTATACTCAATTAATTATACTAAATTCTATTTTTAAATGCAATCAAAATAGTCGGATATAATTATTGGAAAAACCCCAAGGATAGCCAGAAAAACTAGCTATCCTTGGGGTCAAAAATCTTATAGGTCTTTTGTTACTCTCATAGTCTGATCTCTCTTAGCTCCTACAGAAACTATAGAAATCTTTGTTTGTATAAATTCTTCAATTCTCTTTAAGTATTTCTTTGCATTCTCTGGTAACTCTTCATAGCTTCTAGCATCTGCTACACTTGAATCCCAACCATCAAATTCTTCATATACTGGTTCACACTTAGCTAAATCTTCTAAGCTTGCTGGGAAATAATCAATTATCTTATCTTCAAACTTGTATCCAACACAAACTTTTATCTTATCTAAACCTGCTAATGTATCAATTTTAGTAATAGCTACTGATGTAAGACCACAAACTCTTACTGTAGATTTTAATATTACTAGGTCAAGCCAGCCACATCTTCTAGCTCTTCCTGTTGTAACTCCAAATTCATGTCCTTTTTCTCTTATCCATTCTCCAATTTCATCATTTAATTCTGTTGGAAATGGTCCTTTACCAACTCTTGTAGTATATGCTTTAGCAATTCCTACAGCATTTGTTATCATTGTTGGTCCTATTCCTGTACCATTAGAAACTCCACCTGAGGTAGTGTTTGATGATGTTACATATGGATAACTACCATGATCTATATCTAGAAGCATACCTTGTGCACCTTCAAAAAGTACATTCTTGTTAGCCTTAATTTCATCATATATTTTAACAGAAGTATCTTGAATATAAGGTCTAAGTCTTCTTGCAAACTCTTGATATTCTGAAAAAATAGTTTCAAAATCTAAAGCTTCCCCTTCATAAACCTTCGTTATATATTTATTTTTAGTTTCTATATTTTCTTTTAATTTTTCTTTAAAAACATCTTCATGTAAAAGGTCACAGATTCTTATTCCTGATCTTTCAATTTTATCTGTATAACAAGGACCTATTCCTTTTCCAGTTGTTCCTATATCATTCTTACCTCTAGCTTTTTCCTTAAGTGCATCAAGTACTCTATGATATGGCATTATTAAGTGAGCTCTATCACTTATAATAAGCTTTTCAGGAGTAACTTTTACTCCTAGTCCTTCTAAATAATCTATCTCTGTAAATAGTGCCTTTGGATCTACTACCACACCATTTGCTATAATATTTATTTTATCATCATATAAAATTCCTGATGGTATTAAATGTAGTTTGTAATCTTTGTCACCAACTACAACTGTATGTCCTGCATTGTTACCGCCTTGAAATCTTACAACTACGTCTGCCTCTTCTGCAAGATAGTCTGTCATCTTTCCTTTTCCTTCATCGCCCCATTGAGCTCCTAATACAATAAATGCTGACATTTGATTTCCTCCCAACTTTGCTTTCATGCAAAAATTAATTCAATCTATATTGTAATTAACTTGAAATAGTATTTACTACCCCTATAACATACTATCAAACCCATCAATATTGGTCAATAATATTACGAATATTTTTTTATACTAATACTAAATAGTTCGTAAAGTATATTGGCATAAAATTAAAAAAGTAGCACGAAGCTACTTTTTAAAAATACTAGTTAAAGATGGCCTAAATCGATACTTATAATCGATTTTTTATACCCTTTTTTCTTATTTAAGAAATTATTTTCATATTCAATTTTATTATACAACAAAACATTATTAATTTTAAGACTTATTTTATAATTTTTTTGATTTTTCTTCACAAATTTTCATGGCACTAGCTACAGCTGCTCTAAAGCCCCTATTTTCTAACTCTATGACAGCATCTATAGTAGTTCCTCCTGGAGAACAAACCATATCTTTTAGCTGTCCAGGGTGAATTTCTGTGTCCAGTACCATCTTTGCTGAACCTAAAACTGATTGAGCAGCAAAAGAATAAGCCTTCTTTCTAGGAATGCCCATTTGAACTGCTGCATCTGCCATTGCTTCAATAAACATAAATACATACGCAGGTGAAGAACCTGCCACAGCTATAAACCCATGAAAATACTTTTCTTCTAATTCTTCATATTTTCCGAAAGATCCAAAAATACCAAAAATTATTTGTTTGTCTTCTTCTAACATCTTTTCATTAAAACAAATTGCTGTCATAGCCTCTCCAACTTGTGCTGGAGTATTAGGCATAGTTCTGGTAACTTTAAGCTTTCTTCCAAACCACTCTTCAACATTTTCTATTGTAACACCTGCTGCTATAGTTACAATTATTGCATTATCATCTACAACATCTTTTATTTCAAGTATTACTTTTTCGTACATATTAGGCTTAACTGCTAGAATTAATATATCTGCCTTCTCTGCCACCTTACTATTACTACAATACACATTTACCCCAAAGTTATCCTTAATGGTATTTAAGCTTTTTTCTGTGCTTGCTGATACAAATATATCTTCAGTCTTCGCTACTTTTGAATTTAAAATTCCTCCAAGTATAGCTTTCCCCATATTTCCGCATCCGATAAATCCAATCTTCTTATTCATAGTACAATGCCCCCAAATTAATTATTCTTTATGCATCATATCCAAATTACCAAATCTACTGAATTGTCCAAACCATCCAAGCTTAACTGTTCCAACTGGACCGTTTCTTTGTTTAGCTATAATACATTCTGCCATATTTTTATCTTCTGTTTCTTTGTTATAGTATTCATCTCTATAAAGAAACATAACCACGTCAGCATCCTGCTCTATTGATCCAGACTCTCTTAAGTCTGATAACATAGGTCTATGGTCTGCTCTTTGTTCAGGTGCACGTGAAAGCTGTGATAAAGCTATAACAGGACATTCCATTTCCTTAGCTAATGCTTTTATACCTCTCGATATTTCTGAAACTTCTTGTTGTCTACTTTCACCTTTTCCTGACATAAGTTGAAGGTAGTCAATCATGATTAAATCTATACCATGCTCCATTTTTATCTTTCTACATTTTGATCTCATTTCCATTATTGAAAGACCTGCTGTATCATCAATGAACATCTTCGCACTAGACAAAGGACCTGCTGCTCTAGCAATATTCTGCCAATCCTTATCATTCAAATTACCTGTTCTTATATTTAACATTTCTACATTAGCTTCTGAACATAGCAACTTATTTGCAAGCTGTTCCTTTGACATTTCTAGAGAAAATATTACTACACTTTTTCCTTCCCTTAAGGCAGCATGTTCCGCTATATTTAAGGTGAATGTTGTCTTTCCCATAGAAGGTCTTGCTGCTACTAGTATCATATCACCTTTTTGAAAACCTGAAGTTTTTGCATCTAAATCTAAGAAGCCAGAGGGAACCCCTGTTATTTCTCCTTTATTATTAAACAGTCTTTCTATCTCTGCAAAACTTCTCTCTAGAACTGAACTTAGTACTTCAAAATCACCTGTATTTCTCTTCTCACTTATATCGAAGATTCTTTTTTCAGCATTATCCATTACGTCCATAACGTCATCTTGCTTATTATAACAGTCTTCTATAATCTCTGTAGATGACCTTATAAGTCTTCTTAATGTTGACTTTTCTTCAACTATATTTATATATGCATCTAAATTAGCTGTACTAGGAACTGCACCACTTATTTCTGTTACATATGTTATTCCTCCAGCCTTATCTAGCTTATCTGTAGACTTTAAATGTTCAAGAAGCGTTATTTCATCTACTGGTTGGTCTTTTTGAAGCATATCAACCATACTAGAAAACAAAACCTTATGTGAATCTCTGTAAAAATCTTCTGCATTTAAGCTTTCAGCTGCTCTAACTATAGCATGTTTATCAATTATCATTGACCCCAAAACCATTTGTTCTGCTTCAATGCTCTGTGGTAAACTTCTCATTACTGGAGCCTCCATCAGCCAATCCTCCTTTAATCTTAATTATTACTTATCTTATCAGTAATTCTATTATGCCACATCTTGATTTTTTATCAAGGATTTTAATGTTACTGAAATTACTGAAATTACTAATTATATATAATATAATTTTGAACTTAAGTGTATATATAACTTTATTGAAAAAGAAAGCATACTCTTTTAACCAATCATTTTAATTTCACAAACTACAACAACTTTGCTAATATTATTTAATAATTATAACTAAAAAAAGGAGAAATAAACACTTCTCCTTTTTTATAAATTTATTTTTATTCAAAAACTAATTTCATAGCCTCTTCTATAGTGGATACAGTTTTAACTTCTATATCTGTAAGATTCTTTGGCACTTCATTAGAATTATCTTCAGGTACAACTACAAGTTTTATTCCTTTTCTTCTTGCACCATATACTTTTTCAAATATGCCGCCTACAGGCTTTACTTTTCCTCTTAATGATATCTCACCTGTTATAGCTACATTTTGTTTTATAGGCTTGTCTAGTAACGCTGAGATGATACATATGGTTATTGCAGTACCTGCTGAAGGACCATCTATATTCCCCCCGCCTATAACATTAACATGTACATCATAATCCTTTATATCTAAATCTGTAACCTTTTTAATTACAGATGCAGCATTAGCCACAGAATCCTTTGCCATAGATCCAGCAGTTTGATTAAACTTTATAGATCCCTTGCCATTTTCAGCTGCTTTATAAACTGTTGCTTCTATCTCTATTGTTGATCCTAGAAATCCTGAAACTCCTAATCCATATACCTGTCCAACTTCAGTTTTATCTAAGTTATCTAATCTTTCATATGGAATGAATCTTCCTATAGATATAACTTCTTTTACATCATCTAAAGCTAACTTAAACTTATTCTCAGGCTTTGACTTTTTATTATACAATGCATATCCATATGAATCAGCAAGTATGTTTACAGCCTTTCTTCCTTCAATAGTGTAATTACTAATTAAAGTGTCTATTCCTTCTTCTAAAGTTATTTCTAGCTTTTCTGCAGCATTCTGAATTATTACCTTAATATCTCCTGAAGATAATGGTTCAAAGAATACCTCAGTACATCTTGAACGTATAGCAGGATTTATATCCCTAGGACTTCTTGTAGTGGCGCCTATTAGTACAAAATCTGCCGGTGCTCCGTGTTCAAATAAATATTTTATATACTTTGGAACATTCTCATCATCTGGATCATAATACGAAGATGAAAATTCTACTCTCTTATCTTCTAAAACTTTTAGAAGTTTATTTTGAAGAATCTCATCTAACTCTCCAATTTCATCTATAAATAGAACTCCACCATGAGCCTCTGTTACTAAACCAAGCTTTGGTTCTGGAACCCCTATTTCAGCTAAATCTCTCTTACTACCTTGGTATATAGGATCATGAACTGATCCTAATAGAGGATTTGTAATTTCTCTTGGATCCCATCTTAATGTAGTTCCATCTACTTCTACAAACTTTGATTTTTCATCAAAAGGTGTAAAAGGTAGTCTTTTGGCCTCTTCTAAAGCTAATCTAGCTGCTGAAGTTTTTCCAACTCCAGGAGGACCATAAAGTATAACGTGTTGAGGATATGGGGATGATAACTTTGATAATAAAGATCTCACAGCTCTCTCTTGACCAACTATTTCTTCAAAAGTAGTTGGTCTTAATAAAGTCATCATATTCTTATTTGGAGTCCTTGCATCGAGTGATTCAAGCATATCATATTTACTCAATGTCTTTGCATTCTCTGGCCCCTTTTGCTTTTTTATTATTCCCATCTTTATTTCTTCAACATATTTATCTTGTTTTTCAACTAATATTTGCTCAACTTCACCTTCAATTTTACCTTGAACATACTTCCTTGCAAGTTCATCTGAAAACCACTTATATGTATCATATAAGACTTCACGCTTATTCTCTTCGGAAGGAATGCTCTTTATTCCTTTTCCATCAGATGCAATCATATTTAAAGCATACAATCTTTCATATACATCTGCAGATTTTACAAATCTCTGAAGTTTGTGTCTAACAGTTCTTGCTCTTATAGCACCTTCATCTAAAATATTCTTAAGTATATCAAATAAAACATTAACTTGAGAATTTAAGGACATATCACTGTCCATTATTTTTTCTAATACATTTAGGTCTTTTTCTGACTTCAACCTTAAACCTCCTTATTGTTCTGGAACAATAATTACTTTCATCTTAGTAGATATTTCTGGATACAACTTAATTTCTATATTAAATGTACCAACTAGCTTTATTGTGTCCATTACTATCTTCTTCTTTTCAACTTTAACTTTATATTGTTTTTCAATATATTCTGCTACATCCTTACTAGTTATAGCTCCAAATAGTCTACCGCCTTCACCAGCTTTAGCTTTTACTGTTATTTCTTTATTCATAAGCTCATTAGCAACCTTTTGAGCTGCTTCTGTCTCTTCTAATTTCTTTCTTCTTTCTATTTCTTTCTTTGCATTTAATACATGTAAGTTTGAATCTGTAGCTTCTGAAGCTAATTTCCTAGGAAATAAGAAATTTCTAGCATATCCATCAGATGTATTTACTACCTCTCCCTTTTTACCTAATCCTTTAACATCACTTAATAAAATAACTTTCATTATTTAGTCACCGTCCTTTAAATATTTAGCAATTGATTGCTTTAATTTAGATTTTACTTGCTCTATAGTAGCATCATTAACTTTAGCTCCTGCCATAGTCATATGACCTCCACCACCAAGACTTTCTAAAATTACCTGTACATTCACCTCACCTAAACTTCTTCCACTAATAAATACATCATTGTTTATTCGTAAAAGAACAAAAGATGCCTGAATGTCAGTAATATTTATCAATTCATCTGCAACTTGTGCTGCTATTACACTATCCACTATATTAGGAGGACAAACAGCAATAGCAATATTATTTTCCACCACTGCAGATTTTATAGTATCTACTCTCTTTAAATATGTGTCTAAGTTATCACTGAACATCTTCTTTACATCAATTGTATCTGCACCTAACTTTCTCAAAAAAGATGCTGCTTCAAATGTTCTTACCCCAGTTTTAAAGTAAAAATTCTTTGTATCAATGCAAATACCTGCAAGTAAACCTTCTGCCTCAATCTGGGTTAATTTAGGTTTATCTAACATATACTGCACCATTTCTGTAATTAATTCTGAAGTTGAAGAAGCATATACTTCAATATATGTTAATAATGCACCTTCTATAGAATCTGGGCTTCTTCTATGATGATCAATTATTACTGTCTTTTTTGCCCTATCTACAAGTTCTATATTACTTACATAACCTCTAGCATGAACATCTACAACTATTATTAATGTGTCATCATCAAGTTCATTCATAGCAGTATCATAATCTATAAAAGCTTCATTATTTTTATATTGTTCCTTTATTCTATTTAGAAAAGTATCTATTGCTCTGGTATCATCATTTAAAACTATTTTGCAGGGTTTACCTAATTGCCTTATTACAGATAATATACCAACTGAGGCTCCAAAGCAATCCATATCTGGATTTTTGTGTCCCAAAATATAAACTTTACTGCTTTCATAGACTAAGTTTCTTAGAGAATGTGCAATTACTCTCGCTCTTACTCTAGTACGTCTCTCTAATTCTTTAGTATTTCCTCCAAAGAAAGCTAAATTATCCGCTCTCTTTACTACAGCTTGATCTCCACCTCTTCCTAAAGCAAGTTCTAATGCTACAACTGCATACTTTCTATTTTCAAATGGATTCATTCCACCTCTTCCTACCCCTATACTTAGAGTCACTTCAAGCTTATTTCCTAGTGATATTTCTCTTATTTCATCTAATATATCAAACTTTTTACTCATTTCAGCTTCAATATTAGAATCAAGTATTGATAATATATATTTATTGGTGTCATATTTCTGAATCATCGCATTCATTCTAGTAGCATAAGCATTTATTATTGCTTCAATTTCTGCACTTAGTAATGGAATTTTACTTGCTGATATGCTTTTAGTTACTTCTTCAAAATTATCTACCTCTATAAGCATTATGCTTTCTTTAGTACCATCTCCAATGTAAGAAACATCATTAAAGAATACCATTATTATATCTTCATCGTTGTAAGCATCAACAATTTTCTTAGAATATACTTCATAAATATTTCTATTTACATTAATCTTTTGTGCATATGACTTATTCTGCTTTAAAATTCTTTCTAAAGACAATCCTCTTACAACTGAAGCAATATTATCTCCATTTGATAAAGAAGGTGAGAAAAGATCCTTGAATCTGTTATTATACCATACCATTTCTCCGTCATTTTTGATAAAAACCAAAGGGTATAACTGTTTAAACAAACTATCTTTAACAAAGTAATCTCCAAACCTTGATATACTTTCTTTATCAGTTACATCTCTTCTTTGACTCTGTCTAAGCCTATAGAATAGGACTACTTGTATAAATAATTCTATGATAATCACTGCATAGGAATATATATACAAAGCTGATCTTATTAAAATTATGGCCAAAATAGAACTTATTATTATCAGTACTAATGACTTACTGTAAACATCCTCTTTATTCTCCATATTAATGCCTTCTGCCTCTCTATAATTTATATCAATTATTTATATTAAGTTTTCTTCTCAATACAGATCCAATACTATTTGCATCCTTAGATCTAAAGTCCACTATAAAATCTGTAATACCTAACACCACTATAACTGATTGTAATGAAGATAATGATAGAATTACACAAATTAATATAACAAAACCTTTTTTCATCTTTATTTTATTTAGTAAAAAATACGATATTACAGATAATCCTATAACAAACATAATTAACTGAAATATTATAGATCCACTATAAAAAATATATTCTCCTATTCTTAAACCTGACTGCTTTGTCATTATTCCAATACATATGATTATAATTAGAATTCCTCCAAACATTGTATCAGTATACCACTCTGTAAAATTAGGTAAAGGATTCATTTTAAGTTTCAGTTTCTTAAATATCTCCCTAGTTATATTATAATTCAATAAGGCAAATATAGCACCACCAATAATTAAAATTGCAGGCATAATATTTAGTATTAAATTAGCATCTACTGATAAAAACTGTTTATATTGAAGATTACTTGATGGATCTAAACCCAATTTAGAATAAATCGAAAGTGTTTCTTTAAGTTCTTTAACAATATAATCAATAAGTTTATATACAGTTGTATTCATAGCTAAATAAATATATATCAATGCTGAACTTACATTTCCAACTATATTTCCTATCAGAAGTGCAATAAATGAAACTGTAGAACTTTTCTTATATTTTATGCATTGTCCTAAAGCAATGGCTGGAAATGCATATAACCCTATATTAGCAAGACCAGTTATTACACCATTAAACATACATAGTAGCACTCCACTAACTATAATAGATAAGACACTATATTTTATATTGTATTTTACATTTAAAATAACTATAGGTATAGGAACTATAAACAATGCAGCAACTCCCATAACAGGTACATATATTGCCATCATCATGAAAACTACAACCAATACAGACATTATACCTGATTCCACCATAGCTAAACTTTTCTTCTTCATGTTATTCCTCCAAATTATTATTCTCTGGTCTTTAAATGATTGTATAACTTAGATAGGTTTTTCCCATCTCTTTCTATATTATCCTCTTCTACTATTCCTAATTTTAGCTTTTTCTTAATATCTTCATCTACCTCTATAGAAGAATACCCAAACTTATCCCCTAGCACATATAATATTATTATAGCATTAGATATACAATTTAGAATTGCTTCCCTTGCCACAGTACTTCCCTTTGTAAGTAATTTAAAAAAGTTACCTATTGTGCACAATAATTCTGCTTTCAATTCTTCAATTATTTTAATATCACCCATTATATTAAAATCATCCTTATTCATTGTTATCCTCCCATTTTTCTTCATCAATTACTTCTTTTATATATTATTCTATCATTAAATTTCCCAATATGCATTTATTACTTTCCATATTAATAAAAACTTATATTTTTCTACTACACAATTATACTTATAGTTAACTCATATAATTTAATTATAAATAAATTATTATATTAAATCATACATATAATAAAAAAACCTGAAAAGATATATCTTTTCAGGTATTTATACATTATAATTATTACTTCCTATTCAGTTGTGAATGGTAGTAATGCTATGTTTCTAGATCTCTTTACAGCATCAGTAACTTGTCTTTGATGCTTTGCACATGTACCAGAAATTCTTCTTGGAAGAATCTTACCTCTTTCTGTTACATACTTTCTTAGCTTGTTAACATCTTTATAATCAATGCCTTCAGCTTTTTCTACACAGAAAGCACAAACTTTCTTCTTAGATCTTCTCATTTTTCCGCCTGGTCTTTTGCCTACTTCTTTAGTCATCATTCTTCCCTCCTTACCAATTTATTTTTAGAACGGGATATCTCCATCATCAACTGGAGTCATATCCTCATCGAAGTTACTTCCACCAAATGAATTATTTGATGAAGCACCATATTCAGAACTGCCACCAAAATCAGAGCTTGCTTGATGATTTCCATTGCCTTTGCTTAGGAATTCAACTTCATTAGCTACTACTTCTGTGACATATCTCTTTGAGCCATCCTTGGCTTCATAAGACCTTGTTTGAATTCTGCCTCCAATAGCCATTTGGCTACCTTTACTCATGTAATTAGCGACAGATTCAGCTTGCTTACCCCATACTACTACAGGGATAAAATCAGCTTCACGCTGCTTAGTTGCTGTATTATACTTATCAACTGCAAGTGTTAAAGTTGTTACTGCTGTTCCTGAACCTGGAGTAAACTTCAACTCAGGATCTTTTGTAAGTCGTCCTATTAGAAACACTTTATTCATTTAGAACACCTCTTATTTTTCATCTTTAACTATTATATGTCTTATTACACCATCAGTAATTCTGAATATTCTATCTAATTCTCTTGGTAATTCAGGATTAGCTGAGAAGTTAATTAATGTATAGAAACCTTCTCCAACTTTGTTGATTTCGTAAGCAAGCTTTCTCTTACCCCAAACGTCAACATTGTCAATAGTTCCTCCACCATTTTCAATTACACCTTTGAATTTTTCAGTAGCAGCTTTAACAGCTTCTTCATCCATTGATGGGTGTAATATAAATATAGTTTCATACTTTCTCATTATGTTCCACCTCCTCCCCTCGGACTATGGCTGTACTTTGTACAGCAGGGATTACAATTAATCATTATACTATACTTAAAATAACTTTACAAGTTTTTTATGCATAATTTTTATTTAATTGATTCATTACTCTTTATTTTGTGCTTCTACAACCTTTTTGGCATCTTTTTGAAATTTGCTTCTTGGAAGCATTACTAATCTGCCACAACCAACACATTTAATTTTTATATCAGCTCCAAGTCTAATAACCTCCCATTGGTAACTTCCACAAGGATGCTGCTTTTTCATTTGTACTATATCACCGATATCAAAATTTGTTATCATTTAACATTCCCCACTTTCTATACCTGCTGACTTTTTATAAATGATATTTTACTATGAGCAATTTCTATATCATTTTCTTCTAATCTATCTTTTATTAACTTTCTTAAAATAGCTTCTTGTTTAGCCTGAGTTGATGGCTTTGCTTTTCCAACAACTCTTATTGTCACTCCAAAATCGCTTAACTCTGTTACACCAAAAGCCTTTGGTGCTTCTACTATATCTTCATTACCTATCATAAACTCTTCACAAGCTTCATTTATTACTTTTATTGCATTATCAATATTTGCATTATAATCTATATCTATGTCTACCAAAACTCTCATATTATCCTTAGAATGATTAGTTATAACTCCTATGCTTCCATTAGGTATTATATGTGTACTTCCACTTACATCTTTCAGCTGAGTTGCTCTTAGTCCAATACTTTCAACTGTACCACTATACTTTCCATCTATGGTTACACTATCTCCAACTGAGTATTGCTCTTCAAACACTATGAAGAAACCACTTATTACATCTTTAACTATATTTTGAGAACCAAAACCTACAGCAACACTACCTATTCCTGCAATAGTCAGAGACATTCCCCCAGTTATCTTATTAAAAATTGCAGCTATCCCCAAAAAATAAACTGAATACTTTAAAACACTTTTTAATATAGCTCCAATAGTAGCTGCCCTCTTATTATCCAGAGAAAATCTCATTTGACTTTCAATCTGTCTTTTAACAAATTTGTTTATTAGTTTGTTTCCTAACTTTATAATCAGAAACATAAAAATTAAAATTATTATTATAGCTACTGCAGTCCAAGCTATGTTGTAAATTGCATCAAATCTTATATGGATTATTTTCCCTATATTCACATATTCATTCTTCGTATCTATATCGAATATCCCCCAAAATAGCCCCACTAAGCTTCACTCCCTTCTCTAAATAGTGAAAATCCCTCATTTGATCTCAAGTATATTGCCTTATAACTTATGTAATTATCTTTAATTAATTCATCAACTTTACTAAATTCATTTTCATTTATATAAACACAGATTCCACAACTCTTGGTTATACTGGTAGGTGTGGGCATTACCCTTATGTTTATTTCTTTGCTTTTTAGTTTATTCTCCGTGTCTATTGCATCATGTGTATTCTTAAACACTATTACAAAATTATTCATAACTTTATCCTTTCTTAATTCACTAATTTATAATTATTTATAGTATATATCATACTTTTAATTAAATGAATATATCAATTATTTTCTTCTATAGCTGAAAAAATTTTTTTCTTCCTTTATAATATACATTATACAATTTAAAATTAAACATTTTCAATTAATTGTTAACTTATTATATATTCACATATATAAACATATTCCAATAAAAACATATAAATATTTCGTTTTATATCTAATTAAATATATTTATATATAAACATATTACAATAAAAATATATAACTATATAAATGTATAAATATTTAATTATACAAGATAGAAAAATATTGCTGATCAAAATTCAAGTTATTAATAAGTAAAAGATACCTATTATATTATTTCTTGTCCAGCATGTGTATTAACTTACCAAATAACAAATTTAATTTTTAAGGGTGATACTATGAATATATATTTAGATAATGCTTCAACATCTTTTCCTAAACCACCAGAAGTCATAAAATCTATGACAGACTTTATGTTTAACTTTGGTGGTAATTCTGGAAGAGGTTCTTCTTCTGCTGCTTTGAAAAGTGGCCACATTGTTTATGAATGTAGAGAAAATATTAAAGAATTTTTTAGCTTTAAACGTTCTGAAAATGTTATTTTTACAAATAATATAACATCCTCTATAAACATACTATTAAATTCAATTGTAAAACCAGACTGGCACATTATAACTTCATCAATGGAGCACAATTCTGTACTAAGACCTCTTTTTAAATTACAAAAAGATTTAGGTGTTGAATTGACAATTGTTGATGCTTCAGAGGATGGTTTTATATCTGTTGAATCTATTGAAAAAGCTATCACTAAAAAAACAAAATTAGTAATCTTATCTCATTGTTCTAACGTAGTAGGAAATATGCAACCACTAAAAGAAATTGGATTAGTATGTAAAAAACACAGAATTTATTTTATTATTGATTCTGCTCAAACTGCTGGAGCTATTCCTATGAATTTTGAAGAACTTAATTGTAACGCTCTTGCATTTACTGGCCATAAATCATTATTAGGTCCTCAAGGCATAGGTGGTTTCTTAATTGATGACGAACTTAATAATATTGCTGATTCAGTTTTTGTAGGCGGAACAGGAAGCTCTTCTCATTCTTTAATTCAGCCTGACTTTCTTCCTGATAAATTTGAAAGTGGCACACTTAATACTCCAGGAATAGTTGGACTTAATTCAGCAATTAAATTTATTAACAAAGAATCAATCGATGCTATACATGAAAAAGAAATGTACTTATCTAAAATATTTCTTGATGGGATTAATAACATGAATTTTATAACACTATACGGTTGTAGAACTTTATCTAATAGATTATCAACCTTCTCCATTAATATGAAAAATTTATGTTCAAATGAATTGTCATATTTTTTAGATTCTAAGTATAATATAGTAAATAGAACTGGCTTACACTGCGCTCCTTTAGCACATAAAACCATAGGTACAGATGTGGACGGTACTGTCCGTTTAAGTATTGGATATTTTAACACCGAGGAAGATATATATTTTTTATTAGATGCTTTAAATAAACTATATAAGGAGATATTGTATGAATTCTAGCCTAGAAACCAAATTTTTCAATTTGTCTATTTTCTTTATAATTTATACTATTGTTTTTTATTCATTTACCTCAACATTAAAATATACACTCCCATTTGTTCTTGCTATGATCTTTGCACTAATTTTAAAATATCCTACAAATTTATTGATGAAGCATCTGCATATAAAAAATGCATTAGCTTCATTGATAACCACATTAACTTTTTTTGCTATAATTATTAGTTTGAATGCTTTATTAATAACCTCAATAATCAATGAACTCTTTGAAATCACAAAGTACTTACAAATCTTCTTTACTTCAGATTCAAACTTTATTTATGATGCTATTGCAGACTTGCAACATTATCTTATTGATATTAACATAGATCCTTCTATTTTAGATTCTATAAAGACTAGTTTAACAGGTTCATTAAAAGGTTTTATAAACAGTTTAGTATCATTCGGCAGTTCTATACTTCAATTAACTATTAACATACTTTCTTACATTCCTTATTTGCTAATGGTTATAGTCTTTACTCTTTTATCAACCTACTTTTTCACAAAGGAAATATCAGTATCTTCCTCTAATAAAATAGTTAATCTATTTGTTAAACAACAGAAAAATAATGAAAAAATATCAAATATATTTTCGCAAGCAAAGAAAATGGGGGAAAGCTATTTCTTATCATATTGCTTATTAATTTTTATGTCTTTCTCTTTCACTCTTATTGGTTTTTGCCTATTTAGAATTAAATATGCATTAGTGCTAAGCATACTATGCGCTTTTCTTGACCTATTACCAGTAGTAGGTATGCCATTAGTATATATTCCTCTATCTATAATATATCTAAGCTCTGGAAACTACTTCACAGGAATAGGACTATTAATTTTATATTTATTTGTATTTATAACAAGACAAATAACAGAACCTAAACTTATGTCATCATCTTTAGGAATTCATCCTATTGCAGTACTAGCTTCTATATTTATTGGTCTTCAAGCTGATGGTTTTAGAGGTATGCTCTTTTTAATGTTCTTAGTCGTTTGCTATAATATCTTAAAAAAATGTGATATAGTCTAATATTTATAAGTATAAAAACCTCCCTTTTGGTTAAAACTTGAAAAAGGGAGGTTTTTTTATGAGTAAGTTTATAGTAAATTCTAATGACAAACATTGTTTCTTAGATATCAGAGATTACCTTTGTACAGAATTATCTCCAATAATTTATGCTGAAAGACCTATTGTTTTTTTATGTATTGGCACAGATAGATCTACAGGTGATTCTCTTGGGCCTTTAATTGGAGAGAAAATCAGGCTCTTTTCACAAAATAATATTTATATATACGGAAATTTAGAAAATCCAGTTCACGCTAAAAATTTATCATATACTGTTGAACAAATATCAATTCAACATAAAGATCCATACATCATAGCCATAGATGCTTGTTTAGGGAATATTAATAGCATAGATAATATAATTATTGATAATTCTCCACTACAACCTGGTCTGGCTTTAAACAAAGATTTACCTTCTGTAGGGGATATGCGCATATTAGGTGTAGTTAATGTTGCAGGAGCTCTAGAATTTATGGTTTTACAAAATACTCGACTTTTTTCTGTAATGAAACTAGCAAATTCTATTGCTAAAGGGATAAACCATTTTATTTTGCAAATATATATCAAAAGAAATAACTCACTTAATGGTAACCTACCCGAAAAAACATATTATAATAGTAAAAATAGTGCTACAAATCTATTACTTTAAGATTTGTAGCACTATTTTTAAGTTATTTTACACTACTATTAATGGCTTCATTTAAAACTGTTACTTCTTCTTCTGATAAATCATATCTTGATATTCCTTTATCGATTGGTTTAGCATAAGTTATGCTTTCATTTCTTGCATATATACCAGTCAAAATTAATCCATCATTTTTTTCATCTAATAAAGCAATTGAAAAACTCAAATCACTTCCAACATCCTCAAATGCTTTATATCTTATAACTGATACTTTTTGTATGCAATTTTGTGTTTTGTTTTTTAAATTTGCAATTTCATCTAAAGCAATTTTAGAATTGCTATTTGATTCATCTACCTTATCCAAATAACTATTTACTAAATCTTCTAGGTTTTTGTTTTTAGTTCCTCTCATCATCTTTCTATATCTACTGTCTAACCTATTCAAAGTTGAAAATTGTATTAATACTATTATTAATAACAAAGTAACTATTATTGATAGTCCTATTATAATATATGGGGAGTATGTTGTTATTGTACTTATTATTTGATCCACTTATTTTCTTCCCTTCCTTAAACAATGTTTCACGTGAAACATCATATTTTAATTATTTCTAAAATTCTTTGTAAGTCATCTTCTGAATAATACTCTATTTCTATTTTTCCTTTATTCTTATTAGAATTTATATTTACCTTGGTTCCAAAGTAATTTTGCAATTTATCCTTAATGTCTTTATAATACGGATTTAATTCCTTTTGCTCTTTACTCTTATCCTCACTTATTTCCTTTTTGTTATTGATATTTCTAAGCAAGCTTTCTAACTCTCTAACCGAAAGTTTTTCATCAATAACTTTTTCAGAAACCTTATATTGAATTTCTTTATCTTCTAATGCCAATAATGCTCTTCCATGCCCTTCAGATATAATTCCTTCTATAATATAATTCTGAACTCTTCCATCAAGATTAAGCAATCTCATTGTATTAGTGATCGCAGTTCTAGATTTTCCGATGCGTTCACTTAATTGTTCTTGAGTTAATTTAAATTCAGATATTAATCTTTTATATGCCTTAGCTTCTTCAATTGCATTTAAATCTTGTCTCTGTATGTTCTCAATTAATGATATTTCTAGAACTTCTTTATCATCTAAGTCCATTTCAATAACAGGAACCTCTTTAACTCCAAGTAATTTAGCAGCCCTCCATCTTCTTTCTCCAGCTATAATAGTATAATATTCGCCTTCCTTCTTTACTAGTAATGGTTGAATTATACCATGTTGCTTTATTGATTCTGCCAATTCAGAAATTTTTTCATTATCGAAGTATTTTCTAGGTTGATCACTATTGGTTTTTATATTATTTAGTGGTATGTAAGTGTTAATACTTTTTGTTTCTTCCACTATTTCTTCAGGAATTAAAGCTCCTAAGCCTTTACCTAAGCCAAATTTCTTTGCCACCCTAGTTACCTCCTTGCCTCTTTATAAACTCATTTGCCAAATCTTCATAAGCTTCTGCACCTTTACATTTATCATCATACAAATTAATTGGTAGTCCAAAACTAGGGGCCTCAGCTAATCTTATATTTCTAGGTATTGTTGTTTTAAAAACTTTTTCACCAAAATACTTCGTAACTTCCTTATACACTTCTGTACATAAGTTAGTTCTTGAATCATACATTGTCATTACAACGCCTTCGACTTCCAAATCTTTATTCAATGATTTCTTAACTAAATTAATAGTATTAATCAGCTGTCCTACACCTTCTAATGCATAAAATTCACATTGTATAGGAATAATTACAGAATCACATGCTGATAAAGCATTTATAGTTAATATTCCTAATGATGGTGGACAATCAATAAAAACAAAATCAAAATCACTTTCAATATCTTTTAATTTATTTTTTAAAATTATTTCTCTATTTTCAGCACCAGTCATTTCAACTTCTGCCCCTGCTAAATCCATCTTTGCTGGAGCAATAAAAAGATTATTAACCAATTGACTCTCTATTATTACATCATTCAATTTAACATTTTCATCTGTTAAAACATCATATATTGAATTTTGTAATGTTGACTTATCAAATCCAAGTCCACTAGTAGTATTACCTTGTGGATCAATATCTATAGCTAAAACTTTGTATCCAAGCATAGCTAGGCCACAACTCAAATTTATATTTGTGGTAGTTTTCCCTACTCCACCTTTTTGATTAAAAATACAAATCTTTTTCATATTATCCTCCAGTAAAAAATTAAAGAAGTCTACTCCTCATACTTACATTATAACTTTTTATTAATTATATTTAAAGTTACATTTTAAGTTATTTTAAAAAATGTTTCACGTGAAACATTCTTGAAATTCAAGGATTATGTTTTCTTTCCAAAAAGACATAGTTATTCTATTTCTAACTATCATATATAAACTTAATATCTATAAAAATAGAAAAGGAAATACTTATATTACTATAGGTATTTCCTCTACAAACTTATATACTAAAATAATTCTATTTGTTTGAATAAACAAAATAGAATATATTAATTTCTATCTTTATTTATTAGTTGTACTATTCTTAGGAATGTTTACTGTAATTTGAATATATTCTCCTAAATCCTTAGACTTATATTCTGCTGGAATTTTGAATTTATCAAAAACTTGTTTAATAGTGTTAACATATATTTTTGATGAGAAAACTCCTGTTATTTTTTTCTTTCCATCTTTAGATAATTCATCACCTGCAAGTTTTAAAAGTTCTTTGTTGATTAACTCTTCTGTTTTTTTAACATTTAATCCTTCCTTAATTACGCGATTTATTACCTTAACCTGTAATTTTTCATTAGGTAATGATAAAAGAGCTCTTGCATGTCTTTCTGTAAGTTTATTGTCAACACAAATTTTTCTTACTTCATCAGATAACTTTAATAATCTTAATTTATTAGCTATAGTAGATTGTTTTTTACCCATTCTCTCTGCTATCTGCTCTTGGGTAAAATTATGATCATTAATTAAGTTAAAATATGCTTCAGCTTCTTCTATAAAATTCAAATCTTCTCTTTGCAAGTTCTCTAGTAAAGCTATTTCTGCTGATTCTGTATCTGTAATATCTACTAAAGTACATGGTACTTCTGTAATTTCAGCTAACCTAGCAGCTCTCCATCTTCTTTCACCTGCGACCAATTCATATCTTTCACCAAGTTTTCTAATAGTTAGCGGTTGAATTATTCCAAACTGTTTTATTGATTGAGATAATTCATTTAAAGCATCCTGATCAAAAAATTTTCTTGGCTGATAAGTATTTGGTATTATCTTATTGATATCAATATAAATAATTTCGTTATGCATTCTTCTCATCCTCACTATTTCACTACATAGTTTGTCATTATTTAACATTTCTATATTTATTTATAAATTCCTTCCATCAAACTACATAAATCATACTACAATTTTCACTAAAAAATCTACCTTTTTTTATTATATCTTTATACAATTGGTTTTTTAGATATAATCCCTGCTTTTCTAGGGTAGGTTTTTGAAGTTTCTTTGACTTTTTTGACAACAACTAAATTGTGTTGAAGTTCTGTATCTTCTATATCAATTTTCTTAACTTGAACTAACTTTCCTCCAAGAGTGCCAATAGCATTCTTTGACACAACTAACTCTTCATCCACAGAAGGGCCCTTAAGTGCTATAAAATTACCATCAACTCTTACATATGGTAAACAAAGTTCTGAAAGAACGCTCATATTAGCCACAGCTCTAGATGTGGCTATATCAAATTTTTCTCTAAAATCTGCATTTCGTGCACCATCCTCTGCTCTAGAATGTATAGCACTAACATTTTTTAAATTTAATTGCGTAATAACCAAATTTAAGAAATTTATTCTTTTATTCAATGAATCCAATAATGTAACTTCTAAGTCATCTCTAATTATAGCAAGTGGTATTCCTGGAAATCCTGCACCTGTACCAACATCAATAACGTTTTTAGCACTTTTAAATTCATCTAAACTATAAGCTTTTATACAATCAATAAAATGTTTTTTGATTATCCCCTCATCATCAGTTATGGCTGTTAAATTAACCTTCTCGTTCCATTCCTGCAATAATTCTTTATACTTTATAAACTTATTGTACTTATCCTCATTAAATTCAACGCCTACACTTTCACAAGCTTTACTCATTATATCAAAGTATTTCATCTTACACTTCCTCTATTACTTATTTTTAGATTTATAATAATGTTCTAAATATATTAATAATACAGATATATCTGCTGGAGAAACTCCTGATATCCTTGATGCTTGCCCTATACTTATAGGTCTTATCTTAGATAGTTTTTGAATAGCTTCAATTCTTAGTCCTTTGACATCTTCATACTCAATATCTTCAGGCAAAAGCTTTTTCTCAAACTTTTTAAATTGAGCAACTTGCTCTAATTGCTTTTCAATATATCCATCATATTTTGCTATAATATTTACTTGTTCACCTATATCTTGAGAAAAAATCCCTCTGTCTACATCTAATGGTGCTACTGAAAAATAATCTAATTCTGTTCTTTTAATTAGTTCATATAAACTGATTGGTTTTCTAAGTGGAACTGAATCTAATGATTCTAAAAATTCATTTACTTCTCTCTTATTAGTAATCTGAAGATTTTTAATTCTTGCAACTTCACTTTCAATCTTATTTTTTCTATCACAGAATTTCTCCCATCTTTCTTGAGTAACCAATCCAACATTATATCCAATCTCAGTCAATCTCAAATCTGCATTATCTTGTCTTAAAATTAATCTATATTCAGCTCTTGATGTCATCATTCTATAAGGCTCATTTGTTCCTTTAGTTACTAAATCATCAATTAATACACCTATATATGCATCACTTCTTGTCAAAATCATTGGTTCTTTATCTTTAACCTTTAAAGCTGCATTTATTCCTGCCACTATACCTTGAGCTCCAGCTTCTTCATATCCTGAACTACCATTAAGTTGCCCTGCCCCAAATAATCCTGATATATTCTTAAACTCTAACGATGGGTTAAGTTGGGTTGAATCAATACTATCATATTCTATCGCATATGCAGTTCTTAATAATTCTGCATTTTCAAGTCCTGGTACGGTTCTTAATAATTGTAATTGAACGTCTTCTGGCAATGATGATGACATTCCACCAACATACATTTCATTTGTATCTAATCCCTCAGGCTCAATAAACAATTGGTGCTGAGTCTTGTCTGGGAATTTCATTACTTTATCCTCTATTGATGGACAATATCTTGGACCCACACCTTCAATTAATCCATTGTACATAGGTGATCTATCTATGTTTTGTCTAATTATTTCATGTGTCTTCTCATTTGTATAAGTTAACCAACATGGTACCTGCTCTATATTTAATTCTGGACTTATAAATGAGAATGGAACAATTTTATCATCTCCAGGTTGAATAATCATTTTAGAAGTATCTATACTTCTTCTATTTATTCTTGCTGGAGTTCCTGTCTTAAATCTTCTAAGTTTTATTCCATGTTCAATTAATGAATTTGATAATTCATTTGCTGGAAACAACCCATTGGGGCCACCACTATAAGCAATGTCTCCAATTATAATTCTTCCTTTTAAATAAGTTCCTGTAGTAAGAACTATTGCTTTTGTCTTGAAGTATGCACCTGTTTTTGTTTCAATACCTTTTACAACATTATCCTCTATATCTAGTGCTGTAACTTCAACTTGCTTAATATATAAGTTAGGTTGAGTTTCTAAAACATGTTTCATTCTTCTTTGATATTTAATTTTATCAGCTTGAGCTCTTAAAGAGTGTACTGCTGGTCCTTTAGATGTATTTAACATTCTAGATTGGATAAATGTATTATCTATATTTACCCCCATCTCTCCACCAAGAGCATCAATTTCTCTTACCAAATGTCCTTTAGCAGTTCCCCCTATGTTTGGATTACAAGGCATCATTGCTATACTATCTAAATTCATTGTACAAATTAAAGTTTTACAACCAATTCTTGCAGAAGCTAAAGCTGCCTCACAACCTGCATGACCAGCTCCTACAACAATAACATCAAACTCCCCTGCTAAATATTTCATTATTTACACCTACTTTCCTACACAAAATTCTGAGAATATCTTATTTACTAAATCTTCTTCAAGTTCTTCACCTGTAATTTCACCTAATGCTCTTAATCCTGATGTAACATAAATTGATACTAAATCAAGAAAAGCATTATTTTCTAACTCCCTTACAGCTATTTCACAATTTTCTTTAGCTCTATAAAGTGCTTGTTTATGCCTTGAATTAGTAACTACAATACTCTCTGTATCTAATTTAGAGTTAAAGAATATTTCTTTAATCTTATCCTTTAATGCATCTAATCCAAAGCCAGTTACAGTAGAAACCTCTACTTTATTTTGTAAATTTTCAATATATATATCATCTAATTTCTTATCTAAATCTACCTTATTTAACAGCACAATATATTTTCTATCTTTTATACTTTCAATTATCTCTTTGTCTTCTTCATTAATTTCTCTGCTACTATCCATCATAAATACTACAAGATCCGCCTTATCTAGCTTTTCTTTAGACTTTTCTATTCCTATTTTTTCAACAACATCTTCTGTATCACGAATTCCTGCTGTATCAACTATTTTTACAGGTATTCCATCTAAATTTATATACTCTTCTATTACATCTCTTGTAGTTCCTGCAACATCAGTTACTATAGCTCTTTTTTCATTTAATAAAGCATTTAGAAGTGATGATTTTCCAACATTGGGTTTCCCTACGATAACCATATTCAAACCATCTCTTATAATTTTTCCTTCATCTGCAGTATCTAATAACTCATTTGTATCAACCAAAAACCTTTTTAAATTATTATCTATAGACTTAACTACACTAGGATCAATCTCTTCATCATCCTCAGTAAAATCTACTGAATGTTCAATAGCTGCCAATATATTTAAAAGTCTTTCTCTTAAACTATGTATTTCCCGGGAAAGTCTACCTGAACTTTGCTCTACAGCAGCTTTCATAGATATCTCTGTTTTTGCATTAATAATATCAATAACAGCCTCAGCTTGACTTAAATCTATTCTACCATTTAAAAAAGCTCTCTTTGTGAATTCACCTGGTTCTGCTAGCCTAGCTCCTGCTTTTATTACCTCTCCTAACACCCTGTTAGTAGAAATAACTCCACCATGACAATTTATCTCTATTACATCTTCTGCAGTAAAACTCTTAGGACCTTGCATAAAGCTTACAATTACTTCATCTATAACATCTTTATTTTCTAATTCAACAAGATTTCCATATCTCATAGTGTATGGCTTCATGTTTTTAATACTGCCGCCATTTTTAGCTATAAATATTTTATCTACTATATCAACTGCCCTATCTCCAGAAACCCTTATTATAGAGATACCACCTTCTGCTAATGCAGTTGCTACCGCTGCAATAGTATCAAATTCTTTCATTAATCTTTTCCCTCCCTTAGTATTATAAAGTTAGACTAATTAAAAAGAAAGCCAATAGAGGCTTTCTTTTTAATTAATTATTTATATCAATAACAACTCTTCTATATGGTTCTTCGCCTTCACTAAAAGTTCTTATTTTAGTATTCCCCTGCAATTCTGAATGTATAATTCTTCTCTCATAAGGATTCATAGGCTCTAACTTAAACAACTTATTATTTTTTACAACTCTACTTGCAGTCTTTTGAGCTAATCTTCTTAATGTTTCTTCTCTTTTTTCCCTATAATTCTCTGTATTCAGCACTACACGTTTATATGCATTTTCATGATTTTTGTTAATAACTAAGCTAACTAAATATTGAAGTGAATCTAATGTTTCTCCTCTATACCCAATTATTATTCCCATATTAGGTCCTTCAATATTTATATTTATATTGCCCTTTTCTTCCTTAATTATTACTTTCCCTTCAACCTTCATATTATTCAATATATCAGTTAAAAATTTTCTTGCTTCTTCTATATAATCTCTTTTTAAAGTTACTTTAATTTTTGCTGGTTTAGATCCAATAAAGTTTAAAAAACCTTTATTTCCGTGATCTATAACTTCATATTCTATCTTTTCTTTAGTTGTAGAAAGTTCTTTTAATGCAACACTTAAAGCCTCATCAACTGTCTTGCCCTGAAACTCCATAAATTCCATACCTATTCACCATCCTACAAAATCATATTAAATAAATATTATTTCTTACCATCCACTTGTAACTTTTTCTTTTTAGCTGGTCGTACATTTAAGAAATAAGTTTGCACTACTAAGATCAAACTACCCATTATCCAATATAAAACTATTGATGCACCAAGTTTCATTGCAAATGCACCCATCATTACTGCTGTAACAATGTTCATAGTTCCCATATTCATTCCACCTGCTTGTTGTCCGCTTGGTTGAGTACTTGTCATAAGCCATGATTGCACATATGTTGCAGCTGCAGATAATACCGGCAATATATACCTTGGATCATAACTATTTAAGTTAGGTATCCATAAAAATGAAGCACCTGTTAATTCAGGAATATTCATAAATACACGATACAATGCCCAAATTATCGGTAATTGTATAATCATTGGAAGACAACCACCAAACATAGACACATTATTATCCTTATATAATTGCATTGTTTTTTCTTGTAATTTTTGAGGATCATTTTTATACTTATCTTGTAATTTCTTTAATTCTGGTTGTATTGCCTGCATTCCAGCAGTAGATTTCATTTGTTTTATATATAAAGGTAATATTAACATTCTAACTATTAACGTTAATATAAAAATTGCTAATACATATGATGTACCAACATTAGTTATTCCTATAGATACAATGCCTGAGTGAATTGATTTGAAAATAACTACAAGCACATCTCTTATTCCATCTATCAATGCTTTGGCCTCCTAATTTTCACTTACTTTACTGGATCATATCCTCCCTTATGAAAAGGATGACATCTCAATATACGTTTTATGCTCATAAAGCCACCTTTAATAATTCCATATTTACTAATAGCCTCTATTGCATATTCAGAACAAGTAGGATAATATATGCAACATGGTCTTTTTAAAGGTGAAATAAATTTCCTATAAAATTTAATTATATTAATTAATACTGTTTTCATCTTTCAATAAACCTGCCCTTTTAAACAGATTAATCATAGAATCTTGTACTTCAATAAATGATTTATCCTTTACAGCCACTCTTGCTATAAACACAAAATCATATCCTTCTTTAATCTTATCTGCATTCAATCGAAAATTTTCTAACATCAATCTCTTAACTCTACTTCGTATAACACTTTTTCCGACTTTCTTGCTAACAGAGAAGCCAACCTTATTATATGCATTCCCATTTTGATCTATATTTTTTCTATTCTTCAATACATATAGAACTAGTTTGTCATTAGATAAGGACTTCCCCCTCCTATAAACTAGTCTAAATTGAGCATTTTTTCTTAATTTATCCCATTGCATAATTTAAGTTCATTCTCCTTTTTTTCTGCTAATTGCAGAAAAAGGCCACTAAAGCGGCCTCTTATGCTGTTAATTTTTTTCTTCCTTTTTGTCTTCTTCTCTTAAGAACATTTCTTCCTGTAGCAGAACTCATTCTCTTTCTGAAACCATGTTCCTTTTTTCTTTGTCTCTTTTTAGGTTGGTATGTCATAAACATATGTAAACACCCCCTTTAATTAGATTATGTTTGTATAGTCAACAAAATACTGACTGATTTAACTTAAGGTTTTACTTAATAATTATATATTCACTTATTATTAATGTCAAGGTAATGTGTTTTTATTCAAAACATTATAAAAAAATATTATCCTTTTCTATTGTTTATAATTTTTATATTTAAAATCTCGTTGCTTCTCCCGATGTTGATTATATGTATTATTGAAAGTATTGTTAATAAATTGGTCAACATATATATTTTTTGTGGATAAGTTATTGAATCAATGTATTTCTATATGTTATTATTAATATAAACTGTTGAAAAAAATAAACTTATCCACAACTGTTGATAACTCTGTGCATAACTTGTTTAATTATTCAGTTCTTCTTATATTTTTTTTTTGCTTTTCAGCATATTTACTGGTTTTATCGATGTGAATATTTTTCAGTTATTAAATTGTGGAATATATTTTATCTCAGAAAATATACACAATTTTATTAACCTGTGTATATTTTTATTCACAAAGTCAATTATCATTAATATATTGTGAATTATATTGTTATTAACTCTGTATTAATGAATTTTATTTTATTTAGAACTTGGAGGATAGAAAACAAATGGATGTCCAACTTAATGAAATCTGGGAAAAAACCTTAAACATAATAAAAAGTGAAATGACAGAGGTTAGTTTTAATACATGGATTAAAAGTTGTGAGCCTATATCTATAGGTAATGATATCTTAAAAATAGGTGTTCCTAATGATTTCACCAAAGATATCCTAGAAAAAAGATATAAAGCTCTACTAATTCAAGGAATAAAACTAGTTTCCTCAAAGAAATACAACATAGAATTTCTTATAAAATCTGAAATAGAACAAGATTCTGAAGAAGATAAACTTAATAAATCACAAAGTGGAGACAAATCATTAAAAAAAGCAACAATTACTGTTACTGATGAAATGTCTGCTACACTAAATCCTAAGTATACTTTTGATTCATTTGTTATAGGTAATTCTAATCGATTTGCTCATGCTGCTTCTCTTGCTGTTGCAGAGTCCCCTGCAAAGGCCTATAATCCATTATTTATCTATGGTGGTGTTGGGCTTGGTAAAACGCATTTAATGCATGCGATTGGTCATTATATACTTACAAATAATCCAAACTCAAAAGTTGTTTATGTTTCTTCTGAGAAATTTACAAACGAACTTATTAATGCCATAAAAGATGATAAAAATGAGGAGTTTAGAAATAAATATCGAAATGTTGATGTACTTTTAATTGATGACGTTCAGTTTATTGCTGGCAAAGATAGAACACAAGAAGAGTTCTTCCACACATTTAATACTCTACATGAAGCAAATAAACAGATTATCTTGTCATCAGATAGACCACCAAAAGAAATTCCTACATTAGAAGATAGATTAAGATCTAGATTTGAATGGGGACTTATAGCTGATATTCAAGCTCCAGATTTTGAAACTAGAATGGCTATATTAAAAAAGAAGGCTGATGTTGAGAATCTTAATGTTGCTAATGAAGTTATGGTATATATAGCTACTAAAATTAAGTCAAATATACGAGAGTTAGAGGGTGCACTTATAAGAATTGTTGCTTATTCATCACTAACTAATAGGGAGATAACTGTAGATTTAGCTTCTGAAGCGTTAAAAGATATAATCTCAAGTAAGCAAGGCACAATTGTTACTATAGGTATAATTCAAGATGCAATTGCAAATTACTTCAATTTAAGAATAGAAGAACTAAAATCTCAAAGAAGAACTAGAAATATAGCTTACCCTCGTCAGATAGCTATGTATCTTTGCAGAAAACTTACAGATATGTCCTTGCCTAAGATTGGTGAAGAATTTGGTGGAAGAGATCATACTACAGTAATACATGCCTATGAAAAAATCTCTGAAGCTTTAAAAACTGATGAAATACTCCAGAACACTGTAAATGACTTAACTAAGAAGCTGACACAAAAATAATTCACAGCTGTACATAATTTACAGTATATACTTTGTGGATAACTTAATATAGCACTAAGTGGCGTTAATAATGTGGATAACTATGATTTTGTTGTACTTACTTATCCACAATATTTTTTTGTTGTTTTTTTAGTTGTTTCAACGGCTAAAGGTACTTTTCAACAAATCCACAGCGCCTACTACTATTACTACTATATTTATATATATATTATCTTTATTATAGATTAGATTTATTGTTAATAATAAAAGGAGGATAACTATGATTTTTATATGTGAAAAACAAAAACTTCAAGATAGTATTTTAATAGTTCAAAAAGCGATAACAGGTAAGTCAACCATGCCTATACTTGAAGGTATTTATTTAGAAGCTAGAAATGGTGAATTAAAATTAATTGGTTCAGATAAAGATGTAAGTATAGAAACTAAGATAACTACTGACATTATAGAAGAAGGATCTATTGTAGTTGATTCAAAAATATTTGGTGAAATTATAAGAAAACTACCAAATGAACAAGTAAAAATAGAAACTTGTGAAAATAATTCAATACAAATAACATGTCACAAGTCTGTATTTAACTTAGTTCATATGAATGCAGAAGATTTTCCGATATTACCAAGCATAAATGAAAATAATATATTTAGTGTTCCTCAATCAATATTAAAAAATATGATAAAAGGTACTTCATTTGCAATTAACCAAGATGAGTCTAGACCTATATTACAAGGAATTTTATTTGAAGTTAATGATGGAATTTTAAATCTTGTAGCAATAGATGGATATAGATTAGCTATAAGAACAGAATCTTTAAATACAACTAATTGTATAAATGCTGTTATTCCAGGAAAAACATTAAATGAAGTAGCTAAAATTTTGGATGATAGTGAAGATGTAGTGAATATAACATTTACTACAAATAGCATATTATTTAGTATTCCAGGAACTCGAATAATTTCTAGATTGTTAGAAGGAGAGTATATAAAATATAACTCGATATTACCGCAAGAATATAAACTATTTATTAATGTTAATAGGCAAGAATTACAAAATGGAATAGAAAGAGCTTCTCTTATGGCCAAGGATGGTAACTCTAATTTGATTAAATTAGATATTCAAACTGATACCATGGTTATTACATCTAATTCTCAATTGGGAAAGGTGAGAGAGGAAGTAAACATAAATTTGCAAGGTGAACCACTTCAAATTGCATTTAACTCAAAATACCTTTTAGACATACTTAAGAATATGGAAGAAGATGAAGTTATAATGGAATTTACAAGTAGTATATCTGCCTGCATAATAAAAAATAAGCAAGTTAACAATTGTAAGTACTTAATATTACCTGTAAGAATTGCTAGTATTTAATTTATCTTACAAAGTAAAAAAGAGGTTGGAGGTATAGAGATGCATAATTATGCATCTCTTAGATGGAAATTATGGTTAATGTTGAAATAAGCACTGATTTTATAAAACTAGATGCTTTTTTGAAATGGTGTTCTATAGCTCAAAGTGGCGCTGAAGCTAAAATGTTTATATTGGATGAAATGGTATTAGTAAATGGTGAAATATGCACTCAAAGGGGGCGTAAGCTTTATAAAGGTGATTACGTTGAATTTGAAGGTGAGAAATATACAATAATTTAAAAAAATGTATCTTGATTATATCCGATGATTTTATGGTATAATTAAATAGGTGTTAATATGTTTATTAAGAATTTACAACTATTAAGTTATAGAAATTATGAAAATATATCTATAAACTTCGAAAAAAATGTTAATGTATTCATGGGTGATAATGCTCAAGGAAAAACTAACATACTTGAGTCTATATATTATTGTGCATTTGCAAAATCACATCGAACAAACAAAGATAAGGAACTGATATCTTGGGATAAAGAAAGAGCCTTAATAAGTCTAAATATCGCAAAAGAAAGATTAGATAAAAAAATAGATATAAGTATTTTTAAAGATGGTAAAAAAGGTATCAAGGTTAATTCTATAAAAATAAATAAGATTGGTGAGTTAGTTGGAGTTTTCAATGTAGTTATGTTTTCTCCAGAGGATCTAAAGATTGCAAAGGAATCACCAGGTATTAGAAGAAAATTTCTTGATATGGAAATATCACAATTAAATAAAAAGTATTATTATAGTCTGGTTCAATATAACAAAATATTGTCTGAAAGAAACACTGTTTTAAAGAAGAATAATGCAGAGGAATCTATGTTAGACATATATGATATTCAGCTTTCTAAATATGGTGAATATATAATTAAGCAACGAATTGAGTATTTAAATAATTTGAATTCACATGGAAAGCAAATACATAGAGATATAACTTCTGGTAAAGAGGAAATAGAATTTAAATATATTAATTCATTTAAAATAACTGAGAATATCTCAGAAGATATGCTTAAAGCTTTGAGTAAAGACAGAAAAAAAGACATAGAACGTAGAATAACTAATATTGGACCACATAGGGATGATTTTAGCATCTTTATAAACGACATGGATGCTAAAAATTATGCATCACAAGGTCAACAGAGAACGGCTGTTTTGACAATTAAATTTGCTTCACTGCAAATAATAAAAGATATCATGGGGGAATATCCAGTTTTGCTTTTAGATGATGTATTGTCAGAGCTCGACTTTAATAGAAAAAGATATGTTTTGAGTTCTATAAATAATATTCAAACCATAATAACTTGCACAGGAATAGAAGATTTATATAATTACTTAGATCCAAATGCAAAAGTTTTTAAGGTGAAAAAGGGAGCAATTATATAGGTTACAAGTTAAGGAGGAATTATAGTGTTTTTACATTTAGGAGAAAATGTAGTGGTACCAGTAAAAGATATTATAGGAATTTTTGATATTCAAACCACTATGTTTAGTTCTGATACAAGTCAATTTTTAAGAATGGCTGAAGAAGATGGATTTATTGAAAAAATAACAAATGAAAGTCCAAAGTCATTTGTTATAGCAGAGGTAGATAAGAAATCTAAAGTGTATTTATCACCGATATCATCTGCAACTCTTACAAAGAGAACGGATGTAAATTATAATCTAAGTGAAAAGTAATTTCCAATATATTGATTATTTTAAGTTTAGATTGAAATAAAATAAGTAGGAGGAGTTACGAATTGGAACAAGAAAAGATAAGTAGTAATTATGATGAGAGTCAGATACAGGTTCTAGAAGGTCTTGAAGCGGTTCGAAAAAGACCAGGAATGTATATTGGTAGTACTAGTGCCAGAGGACTTCACCATTTAGTTTATGAAATAGTGGATAATAGTATAGACGAAGCTTTAGCTGGATATTGTAAGAATATAAATGTTTATATTAACGAGGATAATTCTATATTGGTAGAAGATGATGGTAGAGGTATGCCAGTAGGAATGCACCCTAAAATGCATAAGGCCACTGTAGAAGTTATTATGACAATACTACATGCAGGTGGAAAATTTGGTGGTGGAGGCTACAAAGTTTCTGGAGGTCTTCATGGGGTTGGTGCTTCAGTAGTAAATGCTCTTTCAGAGCAATGTGAAGTAACTGTATATAGAGAAGGTCATATTTGGAGACAGAAGTATTCTAGGGGAAAGGTATTAACTGAATTAGAGAATGTTGGTGATTCTGATAGAACAGGTACAACAACTTACTTTAAGCCAGACACAGAAATTTTTGAAGAGTTAGAATTTGACTTTGAAGTATTATCTCAGAGACTTAGAGAATTGGCATTTTTAAATAAAGGGATAAATATAGAGCTATTTGATAAGAGAACAGGTAAAGATGATAAATATCATTATGAAGGTGGTATAAAATCATTTGTTGAATATTTAAATAAAAACAAAGAAGTAATACAAAGTGAACCAATATATGTTGAAGGAATAAAGGATGGCATATCTGTAGAAGTTGGTTTACAATATCATGATGGCTTTAATGAGAACATATTTACTTTTGCAAATAACATAGATACAGCAGAAGGTGGAACACATCTTGTTGGATTTAAGAGTGCTATGACAAGAGTGTTGAATGATTACGCTAAGAAATATGGTTTTGTAAAAGATAACGATAAAAACTTATCAGGTGATGATACCAGAGAAGGTCTTACAGCAGTAATATCTGTAAAAATATCTGAACCTCAATTTGAAGGGCAAACTAAAACTAAGCTAGGAAATAGTGAAGTTAGAGGAATTGTTGATAGCATAGTAGCAGAAGGTGTAGCTGAATTCTTAGAGGAAAATCCAGATGTGGCAAAAACTATTATTGATAAGTCATTATTAGCTCAGAGAGCAAGAGATGCAGCTAGAAAAGCAAGAGAACTTACTAGAAAATCAGTATTAGAAAGAACTGCATTGCCTGGAAAATTAGCAGATTGTTCTTCAAAGAATCCAGATGAATGTGAAATTTATATAGTAGAGGGAGATTCAGCGGGTGGATCTGCAAAGAGTGGTAGAAATAGAAGTTTCCAAGCTATTTTGCCTCTTCGTGGTAAGATAATGAATGTTGAAAAACAAAGACTAGATAAGATGTTAAACTCTGATACTATAAGATCAATGATAACAGCTATAGGTGGAAATGTAGGTAAAGAATTTGATGTAACTAAGATTAGGTATAACAGAATAATAATTATGACTGATGCCGATGTTGATGGTGCTCATATTAGAACTTTACTATTAACCTTCTTCTATAGATACATGAATAAGTTAGTTGAAGATGGCCATGTGTATATTGCACAACCACCACTATATAAAGTATCAAAGGGAAAAAAAGAAGCGTATGCTTATACAGATGCTGAAATGGAACAAGTAATAGCTGAATTTGGTGGAAGAGATAATACATTAGGCATACAAAGATACAAGGGTCTTGGAGAAATGAATGCAAGCCAATTATGGGATACTACTATGGATCCAGAAAAAAGAATATTGCTAAAGGTAGGCATAGAGGATGCAATGTTAGCAGATGAAATGTTTACTATTCTTATGGGGGACAAAGTAGAACCAAGAAGAGATTTCATACAAGAAAATGCAACACAAGTTGTAAATTTAGACATTTAATTTTGATTAATAGTCTAGTACGAGGTGAAGTACATGAATTTGAATGAAGGAAAAGTAAAAGATGTAGATATAAAGAATGAAATGAAAAAGTGCTATATTGACTATGCTATGAGCGTAATAGTAGGTAGAGCATTACCAGATGTTAGAGATGGACTTAAACCTGTTCACAGAAGAATTTTATATTCAATGCAGGAGCTAGGTATAACTCCTGATAAAGGATACAGAAAATGTGCAAGAATAGTTGGAGAAGTTTTAGGTAAATATCACCCACATGGTGATACATCAGTATATGATGCATTAGTTAGAATGGCTCAAGACTTTTCAATGAGATATATGCTTGTAGATGGTCATGGTAACTTTGGTTCTGTAGATGGTGATTCAGCTGCTGCAATGAGATATACAGAATCAAGAATGAGTAAAATAGCTACAGAAATGCTGAGAGATATAAATAAAGAAACTGTAGATTTTATACCAAACTTTGATGGTGAAGAAAAGGAACCAGTTGTTTTACCTTCTAGAATACCAAACTTATTAGTAAATGGTTCTTCAGGTATAGCAGTTGGTATGGCTACTAATATACCTCCACATAATTTGGGTGAGGTAATTGATGGAACAATAAACCTTATTGATAATCCAGAGTTGACTGTTTTAGAACTTATGACTTATATTAAGGGACCTGATTTCCCAACTGCCGCAACTATAATGGGTAAGGCAGGAATAAGGGCAGCTTATGAAACAGGTAAAGGAAAGATAGTAGTAAGAGCTAAAGCAGAAATAGAAGAAGAGAAGAATAGACAGAAAATAATTGTAACAGAATTGCCATACATGGTTAACAAGGCTAAGCTTATAGAAAATATAGCTGATCTAGTTAAAGATAAAAAGATAACTGGTATCTCAGATTTAAGAGATGAGTCTGATAGAGATGGTATGAGAATAGTTATAGAAATAAAGAGAGATGCAAATGCTAATGTTGTTCTTAATTTATTATATAAGCATACAAAAATGCAAGATACATTTGGTGTTATAATGTTGGCTTTAGTTGATAATCAACCAGAAGTATTAAACTTGAAACAAATATTAACTTACTATATTGCACATCAAAAAGAAGTTATAACAAGAAGAACAGTATTTGAATTAAGAAAAGCTGAAGAAAGAGCTCATATACTTGAAGGGTTAAGAATAGCTTTAGATAATATTGATGAAGTTATTAGTATAATCAGAGGTTCTAAAACTAGTGAGATAGCAAAAAATACTCTTATAGAGAAGTTTGCATTATCAGTTATTCAAGCTCAAGCTATACTAGAAATGAGACTTAGAAGATTAACAGGTTTAGAACGAGATAAAATAGAACAAGAATTTAATGAACTTATGGAATTAATGAGATACTTAAATGAAATACTATCAAGTGAAGAAAGATTACTTGGTGTAATAAAAGAAGAATTACTTGCAATAAAAGCCAAGTATAATGATGAAAGACGAACTGTAATAAATAAAGTTGAAAATGAAATAGATATAGAAGATTTAATCCAAGAAGAGGATGTAGTTATAACTCTTACTAATGGTGGGTATATAAAGAGAATATCTGCTGACACTTATTCAGCTCAAAAAAGAGGGGGTAAGGGTATACAGGCAATGACTACAAAGGAAGATGATTTTGTAGAACATGTATTTGTAACTTCTACGCATACCAATCTTTTATTCTTCACTAATAAGGGTAAAGCATATAAGATAAAAGCATATGAAGTGCCTGAAGCTGGAAGAACAGCTAAAGGAACAAATCTAGTAAACTTAATTCCTGTAGAAAAAGAAGAAAAGATACAAGTAGTGTTAGCTATAAAGGATTTAGATCAGGATGGATATTTGTTTATGGCTACTACTCATGGGCTTGTTAAGAAAACATCTTTAAGTGAATTTAAAAATATAAGAAAAAATGGTCTTATAGCTATAAATCTTAGAGATGGGGATGAGTTACTAAAGGTTAAGGTAACTTATGGAGATGCTAATATAATCATAGCTACAAAAGAAGGTTTTGCTATTAAGTTTAGTGAAAAAGATGTAAGACCAATGGGAAGAACAGCTTCTGGAGTTAAATCAATAAATCTTAGAAAAGGAGACTTAGCTGTATGTATGGATATAGCAGTAGATGATGAAGAGCTTCTTGTAATAAGTGAAAATGGTTTTGGAAAGAGAACTCCTCTTAAGGAATATAAACTTCAAAACAGAGGTGGAATGGGTTTAATTACTTATAAGATTTCTGAGAAGACAGGTAAAGTAGTTGGAGCAACCGTATGTAATGAAGACAAAGAATTAATGCTTATCAATAGTAGTGGCGTTGCTATTAGAATTAATATATCAGATATTTCTGTAACAAGCAGATCTGCTATGGGAGTAACATTAATGAGAACATTAGAAGATGAAAAGATAGTTGCTATTGCTAAGATCGATAAGGCAGAAGTTGAAGAAGATGATTTAGATACTGAGGCGGCTGTAGAAAATAGTGTAGAAGAAACGAATAATGGCTTAGAAAAACTTATTGAAAGAGCACAAGAAGAAGAATAATTTTTTAGCACATGCTTACATAGGCATGTGCTTTTTTTATATAAATAGGTTGCATAAAGGTAATTAAATGTGGAAATATTATAGAAATAACATATAAAATTTTTTCGGATTACAATGAAATTGATGTATGTTGGTTATTGTATATGTGCTGCTGAGAGGGAAAAAGGTATAAACATGCCCTAGTGTATCAACATGCGAAAAAGATAAAAATATAGAGTATTTAATAGAAAATAAAGAATTTTATCGAAATAGCCACAGTACATAAAAAAAGGTTATATTATAAAGGTGTTATTATAAGTCATGTCGCTAAGCGATGCATGAGAAATTCAAAACAAATTGAATTTAATCTCACAAAAAACTTTTCGAAAAAAGTGTTGACACAAAACACTTTGGATGATAAGATAAACAAGTCGCCAAACGGTGACAAAATAAAACAAGATGATCTTTGAAAATTAAACAGAGGAAACTAATAGTTCATATGAACTTTTTTTAAGACCAGCAATTCTTTTAAGCGAAAGCTAAGATTAAACTTGAAACTTAAATTGAGAGTTTGATCCTGGCTCAGGACGAACGCTGGCGGCGTGCTTAACACATGCAAGTCGAGCGAGAAAGTCTTCTTCGGAAGACGATCTAGCGGCGGACGGGTGAGTAACACGTGGGTAACCTGCCTTATAGAGGGGGATAGCCTTCCGAAAGGAAGATTAATACCGCATAACATGGTTTTATCGCATGGTAGAATCATCAAAGGAGTAATCCGCTATAAGATGGACCCGCGGCGCATTAGCTAGTTGGTGAGGTAACGGCTCACCAAGGCGACGATGCGTAGCCGACCTGAGAGGGTGATCGGCCACATTGGGACTGAGACACGGCCCAGACTCCTACGGGAGGCAGCAGTGGGGAATATTGCACAATGGGGGAAACCCTGATGCAGCAACGCCGCGTGAGTGATGAAGGCCTTCGGGTTGTAAAGCTCTGTTTACAGGGACGATAATGACGGTACCTGTGGAGGAAGCCACGGCTAACTACGTGCCAGCAGCCGCGGTAATACGTAGGTGGCAAGCGTTGTCCGGATTTACTGGGCGTAAAGGGAGCGTAGGCGGATTTTTAAGTGGGATGTGAAATACCCGGGCTCAACTTGGGTGCTGCATTCCAAACTGGAAGTCTAGAGTGTTGGAGAGGAAAGTGGAATTCCTAGTGTAGCGGTGAAATGCGTAGATATTAGGAAGAACACCAGTGGCGAAGGCGACTTTCTGGACAATAACTGACGCTGAGGCTCGAAAGCGTGGGGAGCAAACAGGATTAGATACCCTGGTAGTCCACGCCGTAAACGATGGATACTAGGTGTAGGAGGGTCCAACCTTCTGTGCCGCCGTTAACACATTAAGTATCCCGCCTGGGGAGTACGGTCGCAAGATTAAAACTCAAAGGAATTGACGGGGGCCCGCACAAGTAGCGGAGCATGTGGTTTAATTCGAAGCAACGCGAAGAACCTTACCTAAACTTGACATCTCCTGCATTACTCTTAATCGAGGAAGTCCCTTCGGGGACAGGAAGACAGGTGGTGCATGGTTGTCGTCAGCTCGTGTCGTGAGATGTTGGGTTAAGTCCCGCAACGAGCGCAACCCTTATTGTTAGTTGCTACCATTTAGTTGAGCACTCTAGCGAGACTGCCTGGGTTAACCAGGAGGAAGGTGGGGATGACGTCAAATCATCATGCCCCTTATGTTTAGGGCTACACACGTGCTACAATGGCAAGTACAAAAAGATGCAATACCGTGAGGTGGAGCAAAACTCAAAAACTTGTCTCAGTTCGGATTGTAGGCTGAAACTCGCCTACATGAAGCTGGAGTTACTAGTAATCGCGAATCAGAATGTCGCGGTGAATACGTTCCCGGGCCTTGTACACACCGCCCGTCACACCATGAGAGTTGGCAATACCCGAAGTCCGTGAGCTAACGCGTAAGCGAGGCAGCGGCCGAAGGTAGGGTCAGCGATTGGGGTGAAGTCGTAACAAGGTAGCCGTAGGAGAACCTGCGGCTGGATCACCTCCTTTCTATGGAGAACATCTAAGTGATGGAAACATGTACTTGGATAAAAACGAAGACTGGTTATCCTCTGTTTAATTTTGAGAGATCTTCTCTCAGAATTTTGTTCTTTGAAAATTGCACATAAGTATATAAAAAATTACATTTTAATGTAATATCTCAAATGTCAAATTCAAATGCGAATTTAGATTTAGTAACTTTGTTAAGATAGGCACGATGTGTTTTGATAACACATCAACAAAAAAGAAACGAGTAGTACGCGGAGCTGACGAGCGAGCAGCAGAGCTTACTTAGGTAAGTGAGCAGCGCAGCGAGGAAAGCGACAAAGTAATACGAAGTTAGTTTTTTGTTAGAGGTCAAGCTACAAAGGGCGCATGGTGAATGCCTTGGCATCAGGAGCCGATGAAGGACGCGATAAGCTGCGATAAGCTTCGGGTAGGCGCACATAGCCTGTGATCCGGAGATTTCCGAATGAGGGAACTCACATGGGAAACCCCATGTACTGTACAATGAATAAATAGTTGTATGGAGGTAAACCTAGGGAACTGAAACATCTAAGTACCTAGAGGAAGAGAAAGAAAACTCGATTCCGTAAGTAGCGGCGAGCGAAAGCGGAAGAGCCCAAACCAGAGATTTATCTCTGGGGTTGCGGACAGAACATAACGTGAAGGTATCGTAATTGAAGATAGCTGGAAAGCTACACCGTAGAAGGTAATAGTCCTGTAAGTAAAACGAGAAGATCATAGTTCTGCTCCAGAGTACCACGAGACACGTGAAACCTTGTGGGAAGCAGGGAGGACCACCTCCCAAGGCTAAATACTACCTGATGACCGATAGTGAAGAAGTACCGTGAGGGAAAGGTGAAAAGAACCCCGGGAGGGGAGTGAAATAGAACCTGAAACCGTGTGCCTACAACCGATCAGAGCACCATATGAGTGTGATGATGTGCTTTTTGTAGAACGAGCCAACGAGTTACGGTATGTAGCGAGGTTAAGTACTTAAGGTACGGAGCCGAAGGGAAACCGAGTCTGAATAGGGCGACTAGTTGCATGCTGTAGACCCGAAACCGGGTGACCTATCCATGGCCAGGTTGAAGCGAGAGTAAAATCTCGTGGAGGACCGAACCACGTTGGTGTTGAAAAACCATGGGATGAGCTGTGGATAGCGGAGAAATTCCAATCGAACTCGGAGATAGCTGGTTCTCCCCGAAATAGCTTTAGGGCTAGCGTCGAATATGAGTAATGGAGGTAGAGCACTGAATGGGCTAGGGGGCATAGCGCTTACTGAACCTTATCAAACTCCGAATGCCATATACTATTAGTTCGGCAGTCAGACTACGAATGATAAGATCCGTGGTCAAAAGGGAAACAGCCCAGATCGTCAGCTAAGGTCCCAAAGTGTAAGTTAAGTGGAAAAGGATGTGGGATTTCCAAGACAACTAGGATGTTGGCTTAGAAGCAGCCACTCATTAAAAGAGTGCGTAATAGCTCACTAGTCGAGAGATCCTGCGCCGAAAATGTTCGGGGCTCAAACTTACCACCGAAGCTACGGCATCAGTTATACTGATGGGTAGGGGAGCGTCGTAATCGGGCTGAAGTCGTACCGTAAGGAGCGGTGGACTGATTACGAGTGAGAATGTTGGCATTAGTAGCGAGATGTGGGTGAGAATCCCACAGGCCGAAAACCTAAGGTTTCCTCAGGAAGGTTCGTCCGCTGAGGGTTAGTCGGGACCTAAGCCGAGGCCGAAAGGCGTAGGTGATGGACAATCGGTTGATATTCCGATACCACTATTAATCGTTATTACCGATGGAGTGACACAGGAGGATAGGATGTGCTAGCTATTGGATGCTAGTCTAAGCACTTAGAGAGTTGTGATAGGCAAATCCGTCGCAACAATCTTGAGGTGTGATGGGGAAGGAACTACGGTTCCGAAGTATCTGATTCCACGCTGTCAAGAAAAGCTTCTAGGGAGAGAAATAGTGCCCGTACCGCAAACCGACACAGGTAGGTGAGGAGAGAATCCTAAGGCCGGCGGAAGAATTACAGTTAAGGAACTAGGCAAATTGACCCCGTAACTTCGGGAGAAGGGGTGCCTACGAGAGTAGGTCGCAGAGAATAGGCTCAAGCAACTGTTTAGCAAAAACACAGGTCTCTGCTAAAGCGAAAGCTGATGTATAGGGGCTGACGCCTGCCCGGTGCTGGAAGGTTAAGGGGAATACTTAGCGCAAGCGAAGGTATGAACTTAAGCCCCAGTAAACGGCGGCCGTAACTATAACGGTCCTAAGGTAGCGAAATTCCTTGTCGGGTAAGTTCCGACCCGCACGAATGGCGTAATGACTTGAGCACTGTCTCAACTGTAAATCCGGCGAAGTTG